>NZ_JBIQDP010000015.1:0-129353 GCF_045370945.1 Pseudobacillus sp. 179-B 2D1 NHS | reverse complement strand
TCGTTCTCTCCAGAGTGGATCCTGAGTACGGCGGAACACGTGAAATTCCGTCGGAATCCGGGAGGACCATCTCCCAAGGCTAAATACTCCCTAGTGACCGATAGTGAACCAGTACCGTGAGGGAAAGGTGAAAAGCACCCCGGAAGGGGAGTGAAAGAGAACCTGAAACCGTGTGCCTACAAGTAGTCAGAGCCCGTTAATGGGTGATGGCGTGCCTTTTGTAGAATGAACCGGCGAGTTGCGATTTCATGCGAGGTTAAGCCGTAAAGGCGGAGCCGCAGCGAAAGCGAGTCTGAATAGGGCGCATGAGTATGAGGTCGCAGACCCGAAACCAGGTGATCTACCCATGTCCAGGGTGAAGGTAAGGTAACACTTACTGGAGGCCCGAACCCACGCACGTTGAAAAGTGCGGGGATGAGGTGTGGGTAGCGGTGAAATTCCAATCGAACCTGGAGATAGCTGGTTCTCTCCGAAATAGCTTTAGGGCTAGCCTCAAGGGAAGAGTCTTGGAGGTAGAGCACTGTTTGGACTAGGGGCCCCCCTCGGGTTACCGAATTCAGACAAACTCCGAATGCCAAAGACTTATCCTTGGGAGTCAGACTGCGAGTGATAAGATCCGTAGTCAAGAGGGAAACAGCCCAGACCACCAGCTAAGGTCCCCAAGTATACGTTAAGTGGAAAAGGATGTGGAGTTGCTTAGACAACCAGGATGTTGGCTTAGAAGCAGCCACCATTTAAAGAGTGCGTAATAGCTCACTGGTCGAGTGACTCTGCGCCGAAAATGTACCGGGGCTAAACGTATCACCGAAGCTGTGGATGGACACCTTGTGGTGTCCGTGGTAGGAGAGCGTTCTAAGGGCGGTGAAGCAAGACCGGAAGGACTTGTGGAGCGCTTAGAAGTGAGAATGCCGGTATGAGTAGCGAAAGAAGGGTGAGAATCCCTTCCACCGAATGCCTAAGGTTTCCTGAGGAAGGCTCGTCCTCTCAGGGTTAGTCGGGACCTAAGCCGAGGCCGATAGGCGTAGGCGATGGACAACAGGTTGATATTCCTGTACCACCTCTTCACCATTTGAGCAATGGGGGGACGCAGGAGGATAGGGCAAGCGCACAGTTGGTTGTGCGTCCAAGCAGTTAGGCCGGTGATGAGGCAAATCCCATCACCATCAAGGCGGAGCTGTGACGGCGAGGGAAGTTTAGTACCGAAGTTCCTGATTCCACACTGCCAAGAAAAGCCTCTAGCGAGGTGAAAGGTGCCCGTACCGCAAACCGACACAGGTAGGCGAGGAGAGAATCCTAAGGTGAGCGAGTGAACTCTCGTTAAGGAACTCGGCAAAATGACCCCGTAACTTCGGGAGAAGGGGTGCTCTTTGGGGTGCATAGCCCTGAGGAGCCGCAGTGAATAGGCCCAGGCGACTGTTTAGCAAAAACACAGGTCTCTGCGAAGCCGTAAGGCGAAGTATAGGGGCTGACGCCTGCCCGGTGCTGGAAGGTTAAGAGGAGGGGTTAGCTCACGCGAAGCTCTGAATTGAAGCCCCAGTAAACGGCGGCCGTAACTATAACGGTCCTAAGGTAGCGAAATTCCTTGTCGGGTAAGTTCCGACCCGCACGAAAGGCGTAACGATCTGGGCACTGTCTCAACGAGAGACTCGGTGAAATTATAGTACCTGTGAAGATGCAGGTTACCCGCGACAGGACGGAAAGACCCCGTGGAGCTTTACTGCAGCCTGATATTGAATTTCGGCACAGCTTGTACAGGATAGGTAGGAGCCTTTGAAACCGGAGCGCCAGCTTCGGTGGAGGCGTCGGTGGGATACTACCCTGGCTGTGTTGAACTTCTAACCCGCACCCGTGATCCGGGTGGGAGACAGTGTCAGGCGGGCAGTTTGACTGGGGCGGTCGCCTCCTAAAGAGTAACGGAGGCGCCCAAAGGTTCCCTCAGAATGGTTGGAAATCATTCGCAGAGTGTAAAGGCACAAGGGAGCTTGACTGCGAGACCTACAAGTCGAGCAGGGACGAAAGTCGGGCTTAGTGATCCGGTGGTTCCGCATGGAAGGGCCATCGCTCAACGGATAAAAGCTACCCCGGGGATAACAGGCTTATCTCCCCCAAGAGTCCACATCGACGGGGAGGTTTGGCACCTCGATGTCGGCTCATCGCATCCTGGGGCTGTAGTCGGTCCCAAGGGTTGGGCTGTTCGCCCATTAAAGCGGTACGCGAGCTGGGTTCAGAACGTCGTGAGACAGTTCGGTCCCTATCCGTCGCGGGCGCAGGAAATTTGAGAGGAGCTGTCCTTAGTACGAGAGGACCGGGATGGACGCACCGCTGGTGTACCAGTTGTCTTGCCAAAGGCATCGCTGGGTAGCTATGTGCGGACGGGATAAGTGCTGAAAGCATCTAAGCATGAAGCCCCCCTCAAGATGAGATTTCCCATAGCGCAAGCTAGTAAGATCCCTGAAAGATGATCAGGTAGATAGGTTCGAGGTGGAAGCGTGGCGACACGTGGAGCTGACGAATACTAATCGATCGAGGACTTATCCTAAATGATACGCCTAACGGCGTCACACATGAAATGGCACGGAGTTGCCGGTTACTGACACATATTATCCAGTTTTGAAAGAACAAACTCTTTCAACTTTATACAGTCTGGTGGCGATAGCGAAGAGGTCACACCCGTTCCCATCCCGAACACGGAAGTTAAGCTCTTCAGCGCCGATGGTAGTTGGGGGATTCCCCCTGTGAGAGTAGGACGCTGCCAGGCAATCCAAAAGAACAGCAGACGCTGTTCTTTTTTTTATTATGCTAAACGACCCTTTCTTTTTTTCCTTCTTCTTTCTCTATTTAATTTGTGATAAACTTACGTCATTGTTTGGAAGATTGTTAAATTGAAGGAGGGTGTCCCATGCTGGAAAATGGATTAGTTATGGCATTGATTATTTTAATTATTAATGTTTGTTATGTATCATTCTTTACGATTCGGATGATTCTAACATTAAAGGGATATCGTTATTTTGCTGCATTTGTTAGTATGGTTGAAATTATTATTTATATTATTGGTTTAGGCATGGTGCTGGATAACTTAAATGAAATTCAAAATGTTATTGCTTATGCTGTTGGTTATGGTTTAGGGGTAATCGCCGGAATGAAACTGGAAGAAAAGCTAGCGCTTGGCTACATTACTGTCAATGTGATTACTAAAGAATATGATAAGGATTTGCCAAAGCAGCTTCGAGATCAAGGTTATGGAGTGACGAGCTGGGCAGCCAATGGGCTTGAAGGAGATCGTATGGCGCTGCAAATTTTAACGCCAAGAAAATATGAGTTGAAACTATATAGCCAAATTAAAGAATTGGATCCTAAGGCGTTTATTATCGCTTATGAACCGAAAACAATTCACGGCGGGTTCTGGGTGAAAACTGTTAAAAGAGGGAAGCTGGCAGAATGAGCAAAAAGAAAAAATTTTATTTGCAGGAGAATGAAACAATTGACCAGTGTCTAAAGCGTATGTCGGCAGAAGGTTACACACCTGTCCGAAGAATGGAACGCCCTGTTTTTAAAGAGGAAACTGTTGATGGGGAGAAAAAATATACGCCGATCGGCAGAGAAATCATTTTTGAAGGGAAATTAACCCCTTAAACACGAACATTAAAAAAATAAAAAATAAAATCGTTCGATTTTTTTATTGACAATACAGTTTTAAGCTTGTTAAGATGTAGATGACAAATACGTTGCCTCATATAATAGCGGGGATATGGCCTGCAAGTTTCTACCCGATTACCGTAAATGATCGGACTATGGGGAAAGCACATTTTATCTGGGGTTTATTCTGTCTTAACGAGCTTTTTTTGCCCGGATGAGCTGCTTTCTCTTGTGAGAAGGACAGCCATCCGGTTTTTTATATGTTTTTTTATATGCGATTAACTATTTAGGAGGGCAATCATGTCAGTAGAAGTGGGCGTAATTATGGGAAGTACCTCTGATTGGGAAACAATGAAGCATGCTTGCGATATTCTGGAAGAGCTTGAAGTGCCATTTGAGAAAAAAGTCGTTTCAGCCCATCGCACACCTGATCTTATGTTTCAGTATGCTGAAAGCGCAAGAGAGAAAGGGATAAAGGTAATTATCGCTGGTGCGGGAGGTGCCGCTCATCTTCCAGGAATGGTTGCTGCTAAAACGACTTTGCCTGTCATTGGTGTGCCTGTCCAATCTAAAGCACTAAATGGCATGGATTCTTTATTATCCATTGTACAAATGCCAGGGGGTGTGCCGGTAGCAACAGTAGCCATTGGGAAAGCAGGGGCTATCAATGCTGGGTTGCTGGCAGCACAAATATTGTCTGTTACTAATAATGGTCTGGCTGTAAGGTTGAAAGAGCGCCGCAAACATATAGAAGAAACTGTATTGGAAAGTAGTGATCAACTTGTCTAAACGAATGATTGTGCCTGGACAAACAATAGGAATTATCGGCGGCGGACAGCTTGGCCGAATGATGGCCCTAGCTGCTAAAGAAGCAGGTTTTAAGATTGCGGTTCTTGAGCCGGGAGAAAACTCTCCATGTGGACAAGTGGCTGATATCGAAATTAATGCGGCTTATGATGATCCTGAAGCTTTAGATCAATTGGCTGCTGTTAGTGATGTGATTACGTACGAATTTGAAAATATAGATTATGAAGGTTTAAAAAAACTGCAGGAAAAAGCATTTGTCCCGCAAGGAGCGGAACTAATCAGAATCACACAAAACCGTGTGGCTGAAAAAGAAACAATTGTCAAAGCGGGCGTTCCCGTAGCACCTTATGAAGTCATTACGGAAACAGCGGAAATTTATGATACGATAGATAAGCTCGGATATCCGTCTGTCTTAAAAACAGCACGTGGCGGCTACGATGGCAAGGGACAATTTGTGATTAAGGAGCCATCTCAGGTTGAGAAAGCTGCTCAGCTTTTACAGCATGGAGTTTGTGTATTGGAAAAGTGGATTCCATTTGAACGGGAAATTTCAGTGATTGTTACACGAAACCTTCAAGGAGAAACAACTTATTTTCCGGTTGGAGAAAATGTACATAAAGAAAATATTCTCCATGAAACGATTGTACCGGCAAGAGTAGCAGAAGGGGTCAAAAAAGAAGCTGTTAAAGCAGCTGAGAAGATTGCTGAAGCACTCTCACTCGTCGGCACGCTGGCTGTAGAAATGTTTGTCAGCAAGGATGGAGAAATTTACATTAATGAGCTAGCGCCAAGACCTCACAATTCAGGGCATTATACAATTGAAGCTTGTGATGTCTCCCAGTTTGGCCAGCACATTCGTGCGATTTGTAATTGGCCACTAAAAACGCCAGAGCTCTTAAAGCCCGCTCTCATGGTCAATATACTTGGCGAACACATGCCAGAGGTTTTGGAGGGAATAGCAAAACACCCGGAATGGTCCGTTCACTTATACGGAAAAGCAGAAGCAAAAGTAAAACGAAAAATGGGACATATCACAATTCTGACAAGTGACATGGAAGCCGTACTTGAAGAAGTAGAGGCAAGCGGGATCTGGAGCAATAATGGAAAGCTGATCGGAGGATAAAAAAATGATCGAACGTTATACACGCCCGGAGATGGGAGCCATTTGGACGGAGGAAAACCGCTATCAGGCTTGGTTGGAAGTGGAGATTCTTGCCTGTGAAGCATGGGCAGAACTTGGTGACATTCCGAAAGAAGATGTGCAAAAAATTCGCGAAAATGCAGGATTTGATGTAAATCGCATTAAAGAGATTGAAGAAGAAACACGCCATGACGTGGTGGCTTTTACACGTGCGGTATCTGAAACACTTGGAGAGGAACGGAAATGGGTTCATTACGGCTTAACCTCTACGGATGTTGTCGATACAGCATTATCTTATTTACTGAAGCAGGCGAATACGATCTTAAGAAAAGATCTTGAGAATTTTGTCAGCATTCTTAAAGAAAAAGCAAAAGAACATAAATATACCGTGATGATGGGACGCACGCACGGTGTTCATGCAGAGCCGACTACATTTGGCTTGAAGCTGGCTCTGTGGCATGAAGAAATGAAAAGAAATCTTGAACGCTTTAATCAGGCAGCTGAAGGAGTCGAGTATGGAAAAATCTCTGGAGCTGTCGGTACGTATGCGAATATCGACCCATTTGTTGAAGAGTATGTCTGCAAACACCTTGGGACAAAACCGGCGCCGATTTCTACACAAACATTGCAGCGCGATCGACACGCTCATTACATGGCTACGCTAGCTTTAATTGCTACATCTGTCGAGAAATTCGCGGTGGAAATTCGCGGGCTGCAAAAAAGCGAAACACGCGAAGTGGAAGAATTCTTTGCGAAAGGTCAAAAAGGTTCTTCTGCTATGCCGCATAAGCGCAATCCAATTGGTTCAGAAAACATGACAGGCCTTGCCCGTGTGATCCGTGGCCATATGCTGACAGCTTATGAAAATGTGCCGCTTTGGCATGAGCGTGACATCTCTCACTCTTCAGCTGAACGGATTATTTTACCGGATGCTACCATTGCCTTGAATTATATGTTGAACCGTTTCGGAAATATCGTGAAAAATCTAACGGTCTTTCCTGAGAATATGAAGCGCAATATGGATCGGACCTTAGGCTTGATTTATTCACAACGTGTCCTGCTCGCTTTGATCGATAAAGGTATGGCACGCGAAGCAGCCTATGATACGGTTCAGCCGAAGGCAATGGAAGCATGGGAGAGACAAGTCCCATTCCGTGAATTGATTGAAGCGGATGAGAAGATCACCTCAAAATTAACGGCTGAAGAAATTGCTGATTGCTTTGACTATAACTATCACTTACAGCATGTTGATACAATCTTTACCCGTCTTGAATTAGACTGATAACAACATAGAGGTTCCGTACAGGCGGGACCTCTTCTAACAAATAGTGACTGAAGATTTTTAATTATTTTACAAGGGGGAAGTCACATTGGAAAAAGGCTCACTGCTTTATGAAGGAAAAGCGAAACGGATTTATGCAACTGATCAGGAGGATGTTGTCTTGATCGCCTACAAAGATTCAGCCACTGCTTTTAACGGAGAGAAGAAGGCAGAGCTGGCGGGCAAGGGAAGATTGAATAATGAAATTAGCAGCCGCCTCTTTTTAAAGCTTAAGGAGCTTAACATTCCCTCCCACTTTATTGAACAGCTCTCCACACATGAGCAGCTGGTCAAGCATGTAAGTATTATTCCTCTCGAAGTTGTTACGCGAAATGTGGCGGCAGGCAGCCTAGCCAAGCGTCTCGGACTCGAAGAAGGACAGGTATTTGATCAGCCAATCGTTGAATTCTACTTTAAAGATGATCAACTTGGTGATCCTCTTCTTACTGAAGACCACATTCAGTTATTGAAAATTGCTTCTAAAGAGGAAGTAGCTGAGATAAAGAAGCAAGCTCTGGCGATTAATGAAGCACTCCTCTCATTATTTGCAGATATGGAAATCGATTTGATCGACTTTAAAGTCGAATTCGGCAAAGACAAAAATGGATCCATTTTACTGGCCGATGAAATCTCGCCGGATACGTGCCGTCTATGGGAACGGAACACAAACCGCAAGTTAGATAAAGATGTGTTCCGCCGTGATTTAGGCAATTTAGTAGAAGCATATGAAGAAGTGTTTAATAGATTAGGGGGAAATCAGCATGTATAAAGTAAAAGTATTCGTTACATTAAGAGAAAGTGTATTAGACCCACAAGGAAAAGCGGTTCAACAGTCATTAGCTAATCTTGGTTATGAAGGCGTTCAAGACGTACGCATCGGAAAATATATGGAATTAACGGTCGATGGGAACAGTCAGGAAGTAGAAAAGACAGTAAACGAAGTATGCGAGAAGCTGTTGTCTAATCCAGTTATCGAAGATTACAGATACGAGATTGAGGAGAGTGTTCAGCAGTGAAATTCGCAGTGATCGTGTTCCCGGGCTCTAATTGTGATGTTGATATGTTTCATGCAGTGAAAGACGAATTGGGCGAGGAAGTAGAATATGTTTGGCATGATGCTGATGATTTAAGCCAATTTGATGGCATTTTGCTACCAGGCGGCTTCTCCTACGGCGATTATCTTCGATCTGGAGCGATCGCCCATTTATCGAAGGTGATGAACGAAGTAAAAAAAGCAGCTGAAGCAGGAAAGCCAGTTCTCGGTGTATGTAATGGTTTCCAGATTCTACTTGAGTCAGGTTTGCTGCCAGGAGCTATGCTGCGCAATAAAGACTTAAAGTTCGTTTGCCGACCGACACAACTGCGAGTAGAAAACAACGAAACCATGTTTTCTTCTGCATATAGCAAGGGTGAAGAAATTACTGTTCCTGTTGCTCACGGAGAAGGAAACTACTACTGTGATGAAGCAACGTTAAAACAACTGCAAGACAATCAGCAAATCGTATTTACGTATGCAGACAATTTCAATGGTAGTTTGCAGGACATCGCTGGAATTGTAAATGAAAAAGGAAATGTTCTTGGAATGATGCCTCATCCTGAGCGAGCAGTGGATGAGCTGCTTGGAAGTGCAGACGGATTAAAATTATTTCAATCAATCGTAAAACAATGGAGGGAATCTCATGTCGTTAATGCTTGAACCAAGTCCATCACAAATTAAAGAACAGAAAATTTACCGCGAGATGGGCATGACGGATGAGGAATTCGCAAAAGCTGAGCAGATTCTGGGACGCACGCCAAACTATACGGAAACCGGTCTTTTCTCTGTTATGTGGTCTGAACACTGCAGCTATAAAAATTCCAAACCAGTACTTCGTAAATTTCCGGTAACAGGAGAACGTGTTCTTCAAGGGCCGGGAGAAGGAGCTGGAATTGTTGATATTGGCGACGAGCAGGCCGTTGTGTTTAAAATTGAAAGCCACAACCATCCTTCAGCGATTGAGCCGTATCAAGGGGCAGCCACAGGCGTGGGCGGCATTATCCGCGATGTTTTCTCAATGGGGGCCCGCCCGGTAGCGATGTTAAATTCCTTGCGGTTTGGTGAATTAGAGTCAAGCCGTGTCAAGTATTTATTTGAAGAAGTAGTAGCAGGCATTGCTGGCTATGGCAACTGTATTGGTATTCCAACGGTCGGCGGGGAAATTCAGTTTGACCATACGTATGAAGGCAACCCTCTCGTTAATGCGATGTGTGTCGGATTGATTGATCACAAAGATATCCAAAAAGGCCAGGCAAAAGGCATTGGCAATACGGTTATGTACGTAGGCGCAAAAACAGGACGCGATGGCATTCACGGAGCGACTTTTGCTTCTGAGGAATTGAGTGAACAATCTGAAGAAAAGCGTCCGGCCGTTCAAGTAGGTGACCCGTTTATGGAGAAACTGTTGCTGGAAGCTTGTCTTGAACTTGTGAAAAGTGATGCACTTGTCGGCATTCAAGATATGGGAGCAGCCGGATTGACAAGTTCTTCAGCTGAGATGGCGAGCAAGGCTGGTTCAGGCATCGAAATGAACCTTAATTTTGTACCTCAGCGTGAAACAGGCATGACACCATATGAAATGATGCTTTCAGAATCACAAGAGCGGATGCTCATTGTCATCAAAAAAGGACGGGAAAAAGAAATCGAAGAGCTTTTTGCCAAATATGGACTGGAGGCTGCTAAGGTTGGCCGTGTAACAGATGACGGTATGCTTCGCCTTCTTCATAGAGGGGAAATAGTGGCGGAAGTACCTGCTGATGCACTGGCGGAAGATGCACCAGTCTACTATAAGCCGTCAGCGGAGCCAGCTTACTATCGCGAGTATCAGGCAATGGAGCAGGAAACGCCTCAAGTCACAGATTTTAAAGAAACACTGATTCAATTGCTTTCCCAGCCTACCATTGCGAGCAAAGAATGGGTTTACGGGCAATACGATTATCAAGTACGGACAAATACAGTAGTGGCTCCAGGCTCTGATGCAGCGGTCATTCGTGTGCGCGGTACAAATAAAGCGCTAGCGATGACAACAGACTGTAACTCTCGTTATCTATATCTCGATCCGGAAACAGGCGGAAAAATTGCGGTAGCAGAAGCTGCGCGTAATATCGTTTGCTCAGGCGGTGAACCATTGGCCATTACAGACTGTTTGAACTTTGGAAATCCGGAAAAACCGGAAATCTTCTGGCAGATTGAAAAAGCAACAGACGGAATGAGCGAGGCATGCCGAGTGTTGAGTACCCCGGTAATCGGAGGAAATGTTTCTTTATATAATGAAACGAACGGAACAGCTGTTTACCCAACACCTGTTGTGGGCATGGTCGGTCTAATTAAAGATCTTTCTCATATTACAACGCAAAGCTTCAAACAAGCAGGCGATCTTATCTATATCATCGGAGAAACAAAAGCGGAGTTTGGCGGAAGTGAATTGCAGAAGCTGCATAATAATGGAGAAATCTTCGGAAAAGCACCAGCGATTGATTTAACAGTAGAGGAAGCAAGACAGGAGGCTTTATTAAGGGCCATCCAAGCAGGCGCTGTACAATCAGCACATGATGTAGCGGAGGGCGGATTTGCAGTGGCCCTTGCGGAAAAAGCTTTCGGCACAGGTCTTGGAGCAAATATAGAAATGGATGATGACATCGAGCGGACAGCCGCTTTATTCAGTGAAACACAGTCCCGTTTTATCGTAACAGTCAGCAAAGAAAACCAAGAGGCGTTTGAATCCATCGTAGCGGAAGCGAAGCTTGTTGGAGAAGTAACAGCTGAAGAAAATTTAGTGATCAAACAGCAAGAGGATATAGTTATCAAAGCAGAAGTCCGTGAACTTGAAGGAGCTTGGAAAGGAGCGATCCCATGCTTGCTGAAGTCAGAGGCTTAAATGAAGAGTGCGGCGTGTTTGGCATATGGGGGCATGAGGATGCGGCACAGATCACTTATTATGGTCTGCACAGCCTACAGCATCGTGGTCAAGAAGGTGCTGGGATCGTTGTATCAGACGGCGAAAAGCTTCGTGGCGTAAAAGGTGAGGGACTCGTCACAGAGGTATTTAGCCAAGAAAAGGTTCAAGAGTTAAAGGGCTTTGGTGCCATTGGCCACGTAAGATATACAACAGCAGGAGGCGGCGGATATGAAAATGTTCAGCCGCTGCTGTTTCATTCGCAAACCGGCAGTCTGGCACTAGCTCATAATGGAAATTTAGTGAATGCTACTTCTTTAAAGCATCAGCTGGAAGGACAAGGAAGTATCTTCCAAACAACTTCAGATACTGAAGTTTTGGCTCACTTAATCCGCCGTGGCGGATTTGGAACGATGAAAGACCAGATGAAGCATGCGCTATCGATGCTAAAGGGTGCTTATGCTTTTCTGGTTATGACAGAAAATGAATTGCTGGTGGCGCTTGATCCGAATGGTTTGCGCCCGTTATCAATTGGTCAGCTCGGTGATGCATTTTGTGTCGCTTCCGAAACTTGTGCTTTTGATATTGTCGGTGCAAAATTTATTCGCGATGTAGCACCAGGTGAATTATTAATTATTAACAAGGACGGCATACGGTCCGAGCGGTTCTCAATGGCGACCAACCAGGCTATTTGCACGATGGAATATGTCTATTTCTCCCGTCCGGATAGTGACATTCACGGAATTAATGTTCACAGCGCGAGAAAGCGTTCTGGCATTCAGCTAGCAAAAGAAGTAAATATTGAAGCGGATGTCGTAACTGGAGTGCCAGATTCAAGTATTTCGGCTGCTATCGGCTTTGCCGAAGCAACAGGAATTCCTTATGAAATGGGACTCATTAAAAACCGCTATGTCGGCCGGACGTTCATCCAGCCTTCTCAATCGTTACGTGAACAAGGGGTAAAAATGAAGCTGTCGCCGGTTCGCGGCGTTGTTGAAGGCAAGCGGGTTGTCATGGTAGATGATTCAATCGTCCGCGGTACAACGAGCAGACGCATTGTGAAAATGCTAAAGGATGCTGGTGCGTTGGAAGTACATGTGTGCATTACTTCGCCGCCAATTAAAAATCCTTGCTATTACGGCATTGATACATCAACAAGAGAAGAGTTAATCTCCGCTACTCACTCCGTAGAAGAATTAAGGGAGGCAATCGGCGCCGACTCTTTAACATTCTTGAGTGTGGAAGGATTGATTAAGGCAATCGGTCATGAAAAACAAAATGGTCATTGCGGCCAGTGTCTCGCCTGTTTTACAGGGGAGTATCCGACAGAAATTTTGCCGGACACGATGCATCCGCATGATAAAGAACTGATGTGTTAATAAAGCTAGCTGTTCATGCAGCTAAGAGTATATAAGGGGGATCTACGAATGGCAAAGTCGTATGAAGCGGCAGGAGTAAATATTGAAGCGGGCTATGAAGCGGTGGACCGGATGAAGAAACATGTAAAACGGACGAACCGTGCAGGCGTGATGGGCACGCTTGGCAGTTTCGGCGGCATGTTTGATTTATCTGCTACAAATGTAAAAGAACCTGTGTTAGTATCCGGCACGGATGGTGTTGGCACGAAATTAAAGCTCGCTTTTATGATGGACCGTCATGATACGATTGGTATTGACTGTGTGGCGATGTGCGTGAATGACGTCATTGTACAGGGAGCAGAACCGCTTTACTTCCTTGATTATATTGCCTGCGGCCAGGCTTTGCCTGAAAAGATCGAGCAAATCGTCAAGGGAGTCGCCGACGGCTGTGAACAGGCGGGATGTGCATTAGTCGGCGGTGAAACCGCAGAAATGCCCGGCATGTACAGTGACGGCGAATATGATATCGCCGGCTTTACCACAGGAGTGGCGGAAAAAAGCAAGCTGATTACTGGTGAGAATATTCAGGAGGGAGATGTCCTGATTGGACTGCCTTCAAGCGGCGTACATAGCAACGGGTTCTCGCTCGTACGCAAAATCTTTTTTGAGCAACATGGCCTTACGCCAGAAGCGGAGCTGGAAGAGCTGTCTGCTCCTCTCGGAGAGGTACTGCTTACACCGACAAAGATTTACGTGAAGCCGGTTCTTGAAGTATTGAAAAACTTGGAAGTCAAGGGCATGGCCCATATAACAGGCGGCGGTTTTATCGAAAATATTCCACGCACACTGCCGGAAGGATTAGGTGCAGTTATTACAGAAGGCACATGGGACGTTCCAGAGGTTTTCCATGCATTGAAAGCATACGGAGAGCTTGATCCGAAGGAAATGTATAACATTTTCAATATGGGTATTGGATTAGTCATGGTCGTATCTGCCACAGAAGAAGAGCAGGCCAAACAGCTGATTGAACAAGCAGGGGAGAAAGCTTATACAATCGGACGGGTTATCTCAGGTGAAGGGGTTCAATTCGAGTGATGAAAACAGAGAAAAAAAACTGTATCGCCCTCTTTGCATCCGGCAGCGGAAGTAATTTTCAGGCGATCGCAGAAGCGGTTCAACAAGGGGAAATTCCGGCTCATATTGCTTTGTTAGTTTGTGACCAACCGGATGCATATGTGATCAAGCGTGCAGAACAATTTAATATTCCAGTGTTTTCTTTTCGGGCAAAAGACTACGCATCCAAGGCAGAATTCGAACAAGAAATAGTCGAGAGACTCCGGGAAGCCGGAGTTGACTTTATTTTTCTGGCAGGATATATGCGTTTAATTGGGGATACTCTTTTAAACGCTTATCGTGGCAAAATAGTAAATATCCATCCTTCTTTGCTTCCTGCTTTTCCAGGAAAAGATGCAATCGGCCAGGCTTTTAATGCTCGGGTGAAGATTGCCGGAGTGACCGTTCACTTTGTGGATGAAGGAATGGACACCGGGCCTATTATTGATCAGGAGAGTGTCCGGATGGCGGGAGATGAAACACGGGAATCATTACAGAAAAAAATTCAAGCAGTTGAACATGAATTGTATCCGCGGGTAATCAAAAAACTTTTAACTGAAGCAGTTATGGAGGGAATAACAGAATGAAAAAACGTGCGTTACTCAGTGTATCAGATAAAAGTGGCATCGTAGATTTGGCCAAAGAATTAATAGCGTTAGATTTTGAAATTGTTTCAACAGGCGGAACGAAAAAAATGATTCAAGAAGCCGGACTGCCGGTCATGAGTGTCAGTGATGTGACTGGGTTTCCGGAGATTCTTGAAGGCCGTGTGAAAACATTAAATCCATTTATCCATGGAGGCCTTCTTGCAAAAAGAGGAGAAGCTGATCATGCGAGACAGCTGGAGGAACAAAAGATTACTCCTATCCATCTTGTCTGTGTCAATCTGTATCCGTTCCAACAAACGATTGCCAAACCCGATGTAACAGTAGATGATGCCATTGAAAACATTGATATCGGCGGACCAGCTATGCTGCGTGCCTCTGCTAAAAATCATGAATACGTAACAGTGATTGTAGATTCAGCTGATTATGAAACAGTATTGGCAGAATTAAAGTCATCTGGAGACACAACAAAAGAAACAAGACGAAAGCTGGCGGCAAAAGTGTTCCGTCACACGGCAGCTTATGACGCGATGATTGCTAACTACATGACAGAACTAACAGATGAAAAGCAACCGGAAAAAATGACAGTTACATATGAGTTAAAGCAGCCGCTCCGTTATGGAGAAAACCCACATCAGAAAGCTGCTTTTTATGAACAGCCGCTTGGCTCTGCCTTTTCGATTGCGCGTGCCAAACAGCTGCATGGAAAAGAGCTTTCGTACAATAACATTCGTGATGCTGATGCTGCCTTGCAAATCGTTAAGGAGTTTGCCGAGCCAGCGGCGGTAGCAGTGAAACACATGAATCCATGTGGTGTTGGCGTAGGCAGTACGATCCAGGAAGCGTATGAGCGAGCTTATGAAGCAGACCCAACTTCTATTTTCGGAGGAATTGTGGCGTTGAACCGTCCTGTAGATGGAACACTTGCTGAAAAACTGCACGAAATCTTCTTGGAAATCATCATTGCCCCGGAATTTACAGAAGAAGCGCTTGCTATATTAACAGCAAAGAAGAACATTCGCCTGTTAACGTTGCCGTTTGATAAAGGAAATAGCAGTGAAAAGGTATTAACATCTGTAGAGGGCGGCTTGCTTATTCAAGATCTAGACCTCCATTCACTTGACGATGCGGACCTCCGAGTGGTTACCAAACGTGAGCCGACAAAAGAAGAGTGGGCGGCAATGAAGCTTGGCTGGAAAGTTGTAAAACATGTCAAGTCCAATGCCATTGTTGTGACAGATGATAGGATGACACTCGGTGTTGGGGCAGGACAAATGAACCGCGTAGGCGCAGCGAAAATTGCCCTTGAACAAGCTGGAGAAAAAGCAAATGGAGCAGCCCTTGCTTCTGATGCGTTTTTCCCGATGAATGATACGGTAGAAGCAGCAGCTAAAGCAGGCATTACAGCGATTATCCAGCCGGGCGGGTCCATTAAAGATGAAGATTCTATTAAAAAAGCGGACGAATACGGCATTGCGATGGTGATGACCGGCATTAGACATTTTAAACATTAATCAAGCGGGGGAGGAACAAAGATATGAACGTTCTTGTTATTGGCCGCGGAGGCAGAGAACATGCAATCTGTAAGAAGCTTTCGGAAAGCCCGCAAGTGCAGACAGTCTTTTGTGCACCGGGCAATGCTGGTATTGCCCAGGATGCAGAAATCGTAGAGCTTGATGAAATGGACTTTATCGCGTTAAGCGAGTTCGCTATCAGCCAGAACGTCGGGTTAACTATCATTGGCCCTGAAAATCCGCTTTCCGCCGGGATTGTCGATCACTTTCAAGAAAATGGATTAAAAGTATACGGACCGAACAAAGCGGCAGCGGAGCTTGAAGGAAGCAAGTCATTTGCTAAGATGATGATGGAAAAATACAATATTCCTACTGCCCACTATGCTTCTTTCGATAATTACAAGGAAGCAAAAGCATATATTGAAGAGCAGGGAGCACCGATTGTATTAAAAGCAGACGGGCTTGCAGCTGGAAAAGGCGTGACGGTCGCCATGACGCTGGAGGAAGCGCTCGCTGCCCTTGAAGAGATGATGGTAGCTAAAAAGTTTGGCGAGGCTTCTTCGAGACTAGTCATTGAAGAGTACCTTGAAGGAGAAGAGTTTTCTCTAATGGCCTTTGTCAATGGTGAGCATGTCTATCCGATGGAACCAGCTCAGGATCATAAGCGGGCGTTTGACAACGATGAAGGTCCGAATACAGGCGGCATGGGGGCTTATTCTCCGATCCCTCATATTTCAGCTGATGTGATTGAGCAGTCCATTCAGGAAATTCTGCTCCCGATTGCCAAAGGGATGGCAGCGGAAGGACGCCCGTTCACGGGTATTATTTTCGCAGGATTAATGCTGACAAAAGAGGGGCCAAAAACAATCGAATTTAATGCCCGCTTTGGCGACCCGGAAACACAGGTGGTGTTGCCGCGGCTTGAATCAGATCTTGCCCAGGTTTTCTTAGATGTGCTGTCAGGAAAAGATCCTGAGCTGAAATGGAAAGATGAGGCAGTGCTCGGTGTTGTGCTTGCAGCAGAGGGCTATCCTGGAAGCTATGAAAAAGGCCACCCGATTAAAGGGATTGAGAGAATAGAAGCTTCTGCTGTATTGCATGCAGGAACATTTAAGGACGAGGAAGGAACGGTCTGTGCAAATGGAGGCCGGGTACTGCTTGTGACGGGTATAGCTCCATCTATTCAGGAGGCCAGACAAGAAGCCTATAAGAAAGTAGCAGCGATTGAGACAGATCACTTTTTCTACCGGAAAGATATTGGCAGCCGGGCCATTGCCAGTGCCCAGTCAATAAAATAATGTAGCGGAACAAGGCTCTTTTTAGGAGCCTTGTTTTTTTGTGTTTCACAAAAGGGCAGTCAAGTAATCATGTTTGTAAGCCGCTTCCTATGGAAAGTAATAATTATGGAAGATTACAAAACAGAAAGGCGGAAAGGCATGTTTCATTATACAAAAGTCGTATCTGCTTCTTTAGAAGAAGCTATTTCTAGGCTGGAGAGCTCCTTGAAAAGCGAAAGGTTTGGCGTGCTTTGGCAATTTGACATTCAGGAAAAACTGCAAGAAAAGGGAGTGGATTTTAACAAGAAGTTTATCGTGCTGGAAGTGTGCAATCCGCACGAAGCTAAAAAAGTGCTAGAAGAAGAAAGTCTTGCCGGCTACTTTCTGCCGTGTAAAATTGTTGCTTATGAAGAGAACGGCCAGACAAAAGTTGGGATGCCAAAGCCGACAATTTTAATCTCCATGCTTGAAAATGACAAATTAAAAGAAGTGGCAAGGGATATTGAAAGCAGATTGATTAACTGTATTGACGCTGTTTAACAAAGCAATGAAGGAGTGAGCAAAAAAACTGACCATTATTCAACAAAGTGATAAAAAGCTCATCAAATATGATCATCTCCTATCTATCATTGGTATAAAAGTTTAAATAGCTCACTAAGGCAGAAGGAAGTGTCCTTCTGTCTTTTTTATGATCTTCATAAATTCTTAACAAAAAACGCTCAAAATGAGAGAGAGCACAATGAAAGGGTGTCAGGATGGAACAAATCTCATTAATTGTTGCGTTGGGAGCAGGGTTATTATCGTTTTTTTCACCATGTATTTTTCCTATACTTCCTGCTTATATCTCTCACTTAACAGGCGGAACAATTCAAAATCAGAAATTATATGTAGATAGACCATTATTAATTCAGCGCTCGATTGCCTTCGTGACAGGCTTCAGCTTAGTGTTTATGTTAATATGTTGCTATCTATGCAGGTTATAACAAAGTATTAAATGCAACAACGAGTAAAGGCGTGGCGCTTGTATCGTTAGATAATGCATACTGGGGACCGAAATATGCCGGAGCAAAGCGCGTAATTAAAAAATTACCCATTGGTGACAGTTTCATAGATGTGCTGGAGACCGATAAAGCATACGCGGCGATTGATGTTCTTTCTAAACAAAAGGTGATTGAAGGGTTTGATGATCATATATTTAGACCGGACGAGCCTGTTACACGAGGGCAGGCTGCGGCTATTATAAACAGGGTATTAAAGCTTAAACCTAAGGTGATGAGTCAGTTTAAGGATGTTCCCAAAACAAAACGTTTTGCTGCTGATATTGCCGCCATCCGGGAAGCGAACATTATTAGCGGGTTTCAGGATAAAACGTTTCGGCCGGATGAATATTTAACTCGCAATGAAATGGCTGTCATTGTGCAGCGGGCGTTTAAAGTAAATCCCGATTTAGCGAAGGCAACGAATACATACTCAGATGTGAATGATCAGCATTGGGCTTATCAGGCTTCTTTAATAATGAAGAATATCGATAAGACAGGTATTTTTAGTGATGTGAAGTTTTATGGAACCCATCGGGCATCAAGAGCTGTCTTCTCGGCTGCATTTTATAACTCTATGAATACAAAATGAAAAATAGTCCCAGACAGATTCCTGGGACTATTTTTAGCGAGAAATCAATTCATGTGTGAAAGGAAATTCAGAAAATAAGGGGGAGAAAAACGTTCATATATAAAGGAAAAACACCATATGAAATAGTATGCGCAATTTTTCACATATTGTTCAAAAAAAATCAATTTCTTTAATGCTTTAAACTATGAAATATGTTAAGATAACACTAATCTAAAATACGGGATAATAGCTTCCTTGCAGGAGGGGTGTTTAGATAAATGTTAGAACAAAGACATCAGTGGAAAAACAAACAATTAAGAGAACATGTAGCGGTAGTGAATGGTGAACTTTCTCCGACGCTAGTGCTGAAGAATGCCCGCTTTTTGCATTCGGTGCTAAAGCAATGGATAACTGCGAATATATGGATATATGAAGATCGTATCGTTTATGTAGGAGAAGAAATGCCAGAGGCTGATCAAGGCGAAGTGTATGATTGCAGTGGCAAAACTCTCGTTCCGGGTTATATTGAACCGCATGTCCATCCGTTTTTACTTTACAATCCGCAAAGCTTCGCAGAATTTGCAGCGAAAACAGGCACAACTACATCTATTAACGATAACTTAATGTTGTTTTTGTCATTAGAAGAAAAGAAAGCGTTTTCTTTGTTAGAAGAATTTCGGTCACTTCCTGTCAGCATGTACTGGTGGTGCCGCTACGACGGCCAAACAGAATTGGCGAATGAAGAAGAGGTTGTCTCTAACGTAGCGGTGAAAGCTTGGATGGAGCATGATGCCGTTGTACAGGGAGGCGAACTGACTGGCTGGCCGAAGCTTCTGGCTGGCGATGAGATGATGCTGCACTGGATACAGGAAACAAAGCGCCTTCGCAAACGAATTGAAGGTCATTTTCCGGGCGCCTCCGAGAAAACACTAACGAAGATGGCCCTGCTTGGAGCAGATAGCGATCATGAGGCGATGAACGGAAAGGACATCTATAAGCGACTTATGGCTGGCTATATGGTTTCCTTGCGCCATTCATCCATCCGGCCGGATCTTGAAGTGCTGCTTCAGGATATGAAAGACATGGGCCTTAAACAATATGATATGATGATGTTTACAACAGATGGCGCAAGCCCTTCCTTTTATAAAGAGGGCATTTTAGATTGGATGATTGCTAGAGCAATTGAATATGATATTCCAGTCATTGATGCCTACCATATGGCTAGCTACAATGTGGCAAAGTATTACCGTATAGATCATTTACACGGCATGATTGCGCCGGGACGTATTGCTAATATTAACGTGTTAAGGGACGAATTCCATCCTTCGCCTATTTCTGTGTTGTCAAAAGGGCAATGGGTGAAGAGAGAAGAGGAAATTATGCCTTTCCCAACTATAAGATGGGAGGAGTTTGGATTTGGTCCGCTTGATTTGGATTATAGCTTGAAAGAAGAAGATTTGCAATTTTCTATGCCTTTTGGAGTGCAGCTTATTAACAACGTAATAACAAAGCCGTACTCACTTGAAAGAGATATGTCAGCGGAAGAGATTTCTACCACGGATGATGAGAGCTTTTTAGTATTGCTCGATCGCCAGGGAAAATGGCGAGTGAATACCACTCTTAAAGGATTTACTTCAAAGGTAGAAGGGCTTGCTTCTTCTTTTTCCAATACGGGAGATATTCTTTTGATCGGAAAGTGTAAACGTGAGATGGAGCGAGCATTTAATCGGATGAAAGAAATGGGTGGCGGAATTGTCCTCGCTGAAGGTGAAAAAGTAATTTATGAGATTCCGTTAGAGCTTTCAGGACTAATGTCCACTAAGCCATTTGAGGACATTATGGATGAAGAAGAAAAATTAAAGGGGCTTCTAGTGGAAAGAGGTTATTTATATGATGATCCTCTGTATACTCTATTATTTTTATCATCTACTCATTTGCCATATATTCGTATTACTCCGCAAGGAATGTATGATGTAATGAAGAAAACGGTACTCTTTCCAACGATAATGCGTTAAAATAGTAAAGTATAGAGAAATATATATGGGAGTTTGTGTATGAAAAAATTGACCATGCTCGCCTTGTTAACGAGCACTTTGCTTATGGGCGGCTGCTGGGGAGAGAAAGAGACAAAGATAGAAAAAGACAGCGTGCAGGAAGCCAAGGGACAGACATATAAATTTCCTTTAACTGGAAAAAGAGTGGAAGAACGGCCTGAACAGCGTGCAGTCGCCGTAGTAATTAATAATCACCCGCAGGCACGGCCGCAAACGGGCCTAGCTGCCGCAGACGTGGTGTATGAAGTATTAGTTGAAGGGGATATGACAAGATTTCTTGCTATTTATCAAAGTGAACAACCTAAAGAAGTAGGGCCTGTTCGCAGTGCCCGAGACTACTTTATTGATTTAGCTAAAGGATACGACAGTTTATTTATTGCTCACGGATATAGTCCTGAAGCAAAGGAGAGGCTGTTTAGTGGAGAGATCGATCAAATAAATGGCATCCAGCACGACAACACAATTTTTATGAGGGATGCTTCTCGTAAAGCACCGCATAATTCTTATATCCAGTTTGACAAGATGTATGAACAGGCGGAGATCAACGGATATAAGATGAAAGGGATGCCAGACCGGCTGAATTTTCTCAAGTCATCGGATGCGATTGCAGGAGCTGAACAGAGAGCACCGTCTGTTCAGATTAATTATTCTAGCAAGCCGGCCTTTCAGGTGGAGTACAAGTATGACGCTGACAAAAAGGAATATGAACGATTTGTCGGAGAGGAACAGCAGGTGGACCGGGAAACGAAAAAAGCCGTCAGTGCAGCTAATATCCTGATTATCGAAGCGGAGCATCGAGTGACAGATGGGGAAGGCCGTCTTGATATCAATCTTTCTTCGGGAGGAAATGCTTACCTTCTTCAGAATGGAGTGGTTCATACGGCAGAGTGGTCAAATGTAGACGGGCGGATTTTACCTTTTAAAGATGGGGCTCCAATGGGATTTGTGAAGGGAAAGACGTGGATCAATATTATTCCTGCTTCTAAAGGGTTAAACAAGATGGTAACTTTGCGAAATAACTAAAAAAGGGGTTTGACGCTTAATATGCAAATTGAAAAGCTGCGCGGAAGGGAATTGGATCAGTTGTTTGAAGCGGTTCTTTCACTTCGCGATTTAGAAGAATGTTATTTATTTTTCGATGATCTTTGCACGGTAAATGAAATTCAGTCTTTGGCCCAACGTTTGGAAGTAGCGCGTATGCTTAAAGAAGGCAAAACCTATCATAAAATCGAAAACGGCACGGGTGCATCTACCGCTACCATTTCACGAGTGAAGCGCTGCCTGAATTATGGAAATGATGCCTACCAGCTTGTTTTGGACCGCTTAAAGGAAAAGCAAGTTTTGGAAAAAAAACAACCATAAAAAGAACAAAAATAGGGTCTGGCCCTCATCGCGTTAATTGATTCATGCGATGGGAGTCAGACCTTTGTTTTAGCATGGAGAAACAAATGTTATAATGATGAGGTGCAAATTTGCTATTAGGCAGTCGGCATGGATAAAAGAATGGAGGAAATTGCTAGATGTATGATGTGCGTGAATGGCGTCATGTGTTTAAGTTAGATCCAAATAAGGAGATAGATGACTCAGCGCTCGAGCAGATATGCGAGTCAGGAACTGATGCCATTATGATCGGTGGCAGTGATGGAGTTACTTTAGAAAATGTACTGAATTTAATGGCGCGTGTCCGCCGTTATACGGTACCATGCGTACTAGAGATATCAACGATTGAATCGATTACCCCAGGATTTGACCTGTACTTTATTCCGATGGTACTAAACAGCGGCAGCTCGGAATGGGTGACCGGTCTTCATCATAAGGCGGTGAAAGAGTACGGAGATCTAATGGACTGGGATGAAATTTATATAGAAGGCTATTGCATTGCAAATCCTGATTGCAAAGCGGCATCATTAACGGAAGCAAAGGCTCCGCTTGCGATAGAAGACATTACAGCATACGCCATGATGGCTGAAAAAATGTTTCAACTGCCTTTATTTTACTTGGAATACAGTGGGACATATGGAGATATAGCTGCCGTAAAAGCCGTACGCCAGACGCTTGATCAAACGGTCTTTTTTTATGGTGGAGGTATTACTGGGCCGGAGCAGGCGAAAGAAGTAGCTGAGTATGCAGACGTGATTGTTGTGGGCAATGCCGTATATGAAAATTTAAATCAAGCACTTCAAACAGTTGCAGCAGTCAAAAATCAGATATAATAGGAACGAACGTTCTAATAGGCGGTGAAAGTACGATGCAATTTTTAACTGAAAAGCTATTAACAGGTTTGAATGAGCAGCAGAAGGAGGCTGTCAAAACGACAGAGGGACCGTTGCTTATTATGGCGGGAGCAGGATCTGGAAAGACAAGGGTATTGACTCATAGGATTGCTTACTTGATGGTAGAAAGAGGCGTGAATCCGTATAACATTCTGGCTATTACCTTTACCAATAAAGCAGCACGAGAAATGAAAGATCGGATCGGCGCGCTGCTTGGTGGGGCGGCAGAGGAAGTCTGGATCTCCACTTTCCACTCGGCTTGTGTCCGCATTTTACGTCGAGATATTGATCGGATTGGTTACAACCGTAATTTTACAATTTTAGATACAACAGATCAGCAATCGGTCATTAAGGGGATATTAAAAGAAAAAAACCTTGACCCAAAAAAGTTTGACCCTCGCGGCATCCTGGCAGCGATTAGTTCAGCAAAGAATGAGCTGATTGATCCTGAAACATTTAGCAAACGGCAAGGCGGTTATATGGATCAAATCGTCAGCGAAGTATATACGGAATATCAAAAGCGACTGAAGAAAAACCAGGCGCTCGACTTTGATGACTTAATTATGGTGACGATTCAACTGTTTCAGCGGGTGCCGGAAGTGCTGGAGTTTTACCAGCGGAAATTTCAATATATCCACATCGATGAGTATCAGGACACGAATAGAGCACAATACATGTTAGTAAAGCTGCTGGCGAGCCGTTTTCAGAACTTATGTGTAGTAGGTGACTCAGATCAGAGTGTATACGGCTGGCGGGGAGCAGACATTGCCAATATTCTTTCTTTTGAGAAGGATTACCCGCAGTCACGGGCCATTTTCTTGGAACAGAACTACCGATCAACAAAGCGGATTTTGCACGCTGCAAATGAGGTAATCAAAAATAATTTAAATCGCAAGCCGAAAAACTTATGGACTGAAAATACGGACGGCTGTAATATTGCGTACTTCCGTGGTGATAATCAGCAGACGGAGGCTCAGTTTGTGGCAGGGAAGATTCAAGAATTGACAGCGAGCGGTCAAAGAAAGCGTTCAGACATCGCGATTTTATACCGCACGAATGCTCAATCTCGTGTAATTGAGGAAGTATTGATGAAGTCGAACATTGATTACAACATCGTGGGCGGCATCAAGTTCTATGATCGTAAAGAGATCAAGGATTTGCTGGCGTATTTGCGGCTGATCGCTAATCCAGCAGATGATATTAGCTTACAACGTGTGATCAATGTGCCAAAGCGTGGACTGGGCTCTACCTCCCTTGATAAAATATCACGGTACGCACAAGACAATGACTTAACGATGTATGAAGCTTTAGCAGAAGCGGATTTTATCGGCATTAGTAGCAAGGCGGCGAAGACGGCCCTGGAATTCCGCAGACTCATTGAAACATACACTCAACAGCAGGAATATTTATCGGTTTCTGAGCTGGTGGAAGAAGTATTAGAGCGCACGGGTTACCGTGACATGCTCAAAGTGGAAAAGACAATTGAATCCCAAAGCCGACTGGAAAACATCGAAGAGTTTCTATCCGTTACAAAGAATTTCGAAGACAACAGTGAAGATAAAAGCTTGGTCGCTTTTCTCACAGACTTGGCACTCGTTGCAGACATTGATGAAGTGGGGAAAGAGGAAAAAGTACAGGATTCTGTTGTTTTAATGACACTTCACTCCGCAAAAGGATTAGAGTTTCCAGTCGTCTTTTTAATGGGAATGGAAGAAGGAGTCTTCCCTCATAGCCGTTCCTTAATGGATGAGAATGAAATGGAAGAAGAAAGACGGCTGGCATACGTCGGCATTACAAGGGCAGAAGAAGAGCTTTATTTGACGAATGCTCAAATGCGGACGCTGTATGGTCGGACAAATATGAACCCTGTCTCGCGATTTATTAGCGAAATCCCGGCAGATCTAATTGATGATCTGGCAGCGAGCAAGAAGGTTACTACATCATTCGGTTTAAAAACACAACCTGCCCGCCGTCCGGTTGCTAGACCGCAAATAAAGACAACCAATATCAATTCTGATTGGAAGGTCGGAGACAAGGCGAGCCATAAAAAATGGGGGACAGGAACAGTTGTCAGTGTAAAAGGCAGCGGGGAAAGCATGGAATTAGATATTGCTTTTCCAAGCCCGATCGGCATTAAACGTCTTCTGGCTGCGTTTGCCCCAATTGAAAAAGCATAAATGAAGGAGTGGTCAATATGGACTTGCAAGCTGCTGAAAAGAAAGCACAGGAGCTTCATAATCTATTAAATCAGTATAATTATGAATATTATGTGCTGGACCAGCCCTCTGTTCCTGATTCGGAGTATGACCGCTTAACACAGGAACTGCTTAAGCTGGAAGAGGAGTTCCCTGAACTGCAAACCCCTGATTCACCTACCCAGCGTGTCGGCGGCCAGGTGCTAGATGCCTTTAAGAAAGTGCAGCACGATGCCCCCATGCTGAGCCTTGCTAATGCATTCAATGAAGAAGACTTGCGGGATTTTGACCGCCGGGTAAAGCAGACACTGGATGAAGATAGCTATTCCTACGTATGTGAATTGAAAATCGACGGTCTGGCTGTTTCTTTAAAATATGAGGATGGATTATTCGTTCAAGGCTCAACACGCGGGGATGGCACGGTCGGTGAAGATATTTCCGTGAATTTAAGGACCATCCGTTCTATCCCTTTACGTGTAAAAGAGCCGCTGACAATGGAAGTACGAGGAGAAGCTTTTATGCCAAAGCAATCCTTTATTGCTTTAAACGCCATTCGTGACGAAAAGGGAGAAGAGCCTTTTGCAAACCCCCGCAATGCAGCAGCTGGGTCTCTGCGCCAGCTGGACCCGCGGATTGCAGCTTCCCGCAACTTGGACATTTTTCTGTATGGAGTAGCCGAAGCGGAAACGCTAGGGGTTAACACTCATAGCGAAAGCTTGGAGATGTTAGACCGTCTGGGATTTAAAACAAATAAAGAGCGCCAAGTGTGCCGCACGATTGACGAAGTCATCGAGTATATTGGCGGCTGGGCCGATAAACGGCCAAAGCTGCCTTATGAGATCGATGGCATCGTAGTCAAAGTGAATTCGCTTGAACAGCAAAAGGAACTGGGAGCAACAGTAAAAAGTCCACGTTGGGCGATTGCCTTCAAATTTCCAGCTGAAGAGGTTGTCACAAAGTTAACTGGCATTACGTTAAGTGTGGGCCGGACAGGTGTCGTGACACCGACCGCTTTATTGCAACCGGTCAAAGTAGCTGGAACAACCGTACAGAGGGCAACGCTGCACAATGAAGACCTAATTCGAGAAAAAGATATCAAGATCGGTGATTTTGTGGTCATTAAAAAAGCGGGGGATATTATTCCTGAGGTTGTCAATGTCATTGCTGAACGACGGACAGGCGAAGAAGAAGAGTTTCAGATGCCGACCCATTGTCCGGAATGTAACAGCGAACTTGTCCGCCTGGAAGGTGAGGTAGCGCTTCGCTGCATAAATCCGCAATGTCCCGCACAAATACGGGAAGGCATGATTCACTTTGTTTCTCGCAATGCGATGAACATTGACGGGTTAGGAGAGAAAGTGGTAGCTCAGCTATATAGAAGCGGTCTCGTACAGGATGTCTCTGATTTGTATAGTCTAACGAAAGAGCAGCTCATTCAGCTTGAGCGGATGGGAGAAAAGTCGGCAGATAACTTGTTAGAGGCTATTGAAGCATCAAAGGACAATTCACTTGAAAAGTTATTGTTTGGTCTTGGTATTCGCCATGTTGGAGCTAAAGCGGCTAAAACACTTGCCCAGCATTTTGAAACGATGCAGGCACTCTCCGAAGCAACTATGGAACAATTAACAGCTATTCATGAGATTGGCGATAAAATGGCCGAGGCTGTTGTCACGTATTTTGATCAACCGGAAGTGGGAGAATTGATCGCTAAACTGCAAGCGGCGGGGGTCAATATGACTTACAAAGGGCCGAAGCTTGCAGCGGTAGCAGCATCTGATTCATTCTTTGCGGGGAAAACAGTTGTTTTAACCGGGAAACTGCATGAGTTAACTCGCAACGAGGCAAAAGAGCGGATTGAAGCTCTTGGCGGAAAAGTGGCGGGCAGTGTGAGCAAAAATACGGATCTTGTGATTGCTGGTGAAGAAGCGGGTTCTAAATTGGAAAAAGCGGTGCAGCTAGCTATTGAAGTATGGGATGAACAAAAGCTGTTGGTTGAACTTAATAAGTAAGAGGTGGCTCTTTTGAAGAAAAAAGTATTTTCGGCGGCACTCGCAGCGATGCTTCTCATGAGCGGATGCGCGCCGAAATTAGATAAAAAAGATGAAGTAATCCAGGAAGATGGAAAGCAGGAGAAAGCGATCATTCCAAACTATCAAATCTCCGAGAATTTTTACCGGACGATCGTACCATTTAAGCCAGGAAAGGCAAGAGGAATGGTCGTCTCCAACCTTAATACACGCTACGATATAGTGGAATTTGAAACGGGTTTAATGAGAATTGCCCAAGACAACTTTTCTCCGAAAGATTATTTATTCCAGGAAGGGCAAATGCTTGACGGCGATACGATCAAGGCATGGCTGAAACGGAAGTATACACCTGAACAGCTGAAAGAAAAAAATGAGCAATTGAAAGAAAAAAATATGGATCCAGTAAAAAATCTTGGGTTGAATCCACCGGACAGCGGAAAAGGCTCAGTGGAGCAGCGCAACGAAGACAGCCCGATTTATTTGGCGCATGTAATGGAGCATGATTACCTGACAAAAACAGATAACAATTCATTGCAATTATCAGGAGCTGTTATTGGGCTTGCTTTAAACTCTGTACACTACTATACAAAAGAGAAGTACGGGGCTGTCTATGATTACAAAATCCCTGATGAAGAAGTAGAGCGTGAAGGCAAGAAAATAGCGGAGGAAGTAGCTCAACGAGTCAGAAAGACGAAAGGATTGGAGAATGTTCCTGTAACGATCGCTTTGTTTAAGCAGGCTCCTCAAAATTCCGTTGTGCCTGGCAATTTTATTGCTTACACGCATCTTGATGCTGATGAAGATAGAATAAGAGGATGGGAGAAAGTGAATGAAAAATATTATCTTTTCCCATCGGCAGAAGCAGAGAAAGATCATCGTGATGACACCACATACTTTTTAAATTTCAAGCAAGATGTGGAGAAGTATTTTAAAAACTATAATGGTGTGGTTGGAACTGCATTATATAACGGCGAAGAACTTGTTGACTTAAAGATTAAGATTCCTATTCAGTTTTATGGAAAGGCAGAGGCCATCGGCTTTACACAGTTTGTTACCGGACTGGTGATGGACCACTTCCCAGCCTATGTTCCTATTGAAGTAACGATCTCTTCAGTCAATGGACCGGAAGCACTTATTGTGAAAAAAGCTAATGAAAAGGAACCGCAAGTGCATATATATGAGTAACAATTAAAAGATGCCCAAAAAGCTTAAGCTTTTTGGGCATCTTTTTTAGTTATTTATTTCTTATTTCCTCCAACAAAGAAATCATCTTTTCATTTTGCTGAATGATTGTTTTATTTTGCTGCCGCAATTTTGTGAAGTCAAATAAGTAGATCAGCAGAATGATTGCTATAAAGAATCCCATACATTTACCTCACGCTCTTTTTACTAATTATACCATATTTGTGTTGTTGGCTACCTCTTTGGAACATTTATTTCAAAAAGGTTGATATTTCCTTAAAACTGTATTATATATATTAATACAGTTAATACGGTTGGCTGAAAGGAAGCGAAGCGATGTTTACGATTGATACGAGGAGTCGTATACCGATTTATGAGCAGCTGATGAGCAAGCTGAAAGAACTTATTATTCGTGAAGTGTGGAAGGAAGACGAACAGTTGCCGTCCGTCCGTTCACTTGCCCAGGATTTAACGATTAATCCGAATACGATTCAAAAGGCGTACCGCGAATTGGAACGGGAGGGATATATTTACTCTATCCCAGGCAAAGGAAGCTTTGTCTCCCCTGTGAAAAAAGAAATGAGCGAGGAGCGGATGATGGTGCTGAAGAAAGAACTGGAGAGAATTGTCGAGGAAATTTTATTTTTAGGCGTACCAAAAGAAGATGTGATCCGTTTGATCGAAAAAATGGATGTGCCGGAAAGGGGGAGCGAGAATGATAACAGCTGAACAAGTATCGAAGCGATTCGGGCGCTATGAAGCAGTCAAAGATGTATCTATCCATGTAAAAAAAGGGTCCATTTACGGATTGCTCGGCTCGAACGGAGCTGGAAAAACAACGTTTCTAAAAATTATTACTGGCGTTATCCGGCCAGATAAAGGTATGACCAAAATCGAAGGAGTGTCTATTTATGAAAGGCCAGAAGTGAAAGAAAGAGTATTGTTCATTCCTGATCAACCTTATTTCTTTCAACAGTCAACGCTGATGCAGATGGCTTCTTTTTATAAAGCAGTTTACAAGAGATGGAATGGTGAACGATTCCAACAACTGCATGGGCATTTCTCCCTTGATCCGCATGCAAAGCTTTCGCGAATGTCAAAAGGGATGCAGCGACAGGCCGCTTTTATCTTAACTTTGTCTGCCATGCCGGACGTGCTTGTACTGGATGAGCCATTTGACGGCCTTGATCCTGTCGTGCGTCAGCAAGTGAAGAATCTGCTTATCCAAGATGTGAGCGAAAGGGAAATGACTGTTATTGTCTCTTCTCACAATTTGCGCGAGATGGAGGATTTTTGTGACAGTGTCGGTATTATGCATAAGGGAGGGCTCCTGTTTGAACGCGAATTGGAAGAGTTAAAGACAGACGTCTGCAAGGTGCAAGTAGCCTTTCGCAAGGTGCCGGATCAGGTGTTTCTTGACGGCCTGGATCTTCTTCACTACGAGAAGCGGGGGCGTGTATTTATTTGTATCGTGCGCGGGCAAGAGGAGGACATTCACCGGCATGTGCAAGTATTTGAGCCGGCAATATTTGATATCCTGCCGCTAACTCTTGAAGAAATATTTACGTATGAAATGGGGAGTGTCGGCTATGAAATCCGGAATCTTATCGTTTAATAAAGGGCTGTTTCAGCAGCATGCCCGTTCTGTTTTATGGATCAGTGTCTTTTTTGCACTCGCACTGCTGATCGTCCTGCCACTTGGGATGTGGATGGTCTTTATGAATGCAGAATCGCTGGAAAGCTATCTCCCTCCTAAAGGGAAAAATGGAGTCTTTACTTTTTCTTATCCTTTCCAATACATTACTTACCTTATTTTTCCGGTTATTACAGGATTAATTTTGACTAGCTATATGACGAAAAAAGGGTCCTCTGATTTTATGCATAGCTTGCCATTCAAGCGGCAAACATTGCTGACGCATGTATACGCAGCCGGCAGTGTGGCGCTGATTCTTCCGATCCTGCTGACTGGAATTGTACTATTGGCCCTGCGCTCATTTATTACACCGCCGCTCTACACAGTAGGTGATGTTTTTGGCTGGATTGGCCTTTCGCTATTAATTGTGTTATTGCTGTTCGCCGTCACTATTTTTGTTGGATTATTTATCGGTGCCACGCTGCTCCAGGGTGTGATGGCGTACGGTGTCCTTATTTTACCGGGTGCGCTCATTATGCTCGTCTTAGGAAATGCTCGCTTTTTCATTAATGGACTTGCGGCAGATGTTTATATAGATAGAGTGATGACCGAAGGGATTTTTCTAGTGAGGGCCGCGTCAATTTTAGAAAGGCCGTTCAGCAGTTTAGAACTTGCTTTATATGCTGGATTGATTGTTCTGCTCGTTGCTGTTTCTTATTGGATTTACAAAATAAGACCGGCAGAAGCAGTGGATGAAACGATTGCTTTTCCTTTTTTCCGGACGCTATTTATTTTTAGTCTTACCTTATTTGCGATGCTCGCAGGCGGACTGTACTTTGCTGAATTTCTTGATGGCGCATTCGGATGGACGATGCTTGGCTATCTCATCGGAGCATTCGCTGGTTATACCGTTATGCAAATGATTGTTCAGAAAACGCTGCGGCTCTCCTGGCCGTGGAAAGGGTTTGTTCTTTATGTTGTCGCACTCGCCGTGCTGCTTATACCGACTGCAATTGCTGCAAGTATGTATGAAAAAAGGCTCCCAGCAGAAAGCGATATTGCGGCAGTATATGTGGGAGACAATGTGGATTATCATTCGATGGATCTTCCTAATTCTATGGCCATTAACAAAAACAGGGTGGCAGAGATGGAAGAAAAAGAATCCATCCGTCAGGCTGTCTCCCTCCATGAACAGTTGATAAAGAATGGGGAGCCCTCTAAACAAAGAGGCTATCAAGTTGGAATAACCTATAGGTTGAAAGACGGCAGCCGGATAGAGCGGCAATATTATCTGAAGGATGAGCAGTTAACTGAAATGACGAAGGGATTAAGAAACAATCAAGAGTTTAAACAAACAACTAGTCCTATATTTGCCATTTCCCGACCGGAAAAAATCAGTTATTTAGCGGTCACTGATTTTCGTGGAACGAGAGAGCTGCGTGTCACTGAGCGGGAAGAGATGCAAGCGTTGATGCAGGCACTTAAAAATGACATTTTAACTGAACCCTCACGCCAATTTAAAGTAGATGACTTTTCTCAAGTGGGAGAAGTGCAATTTTGGTTCACCGACGGACAAATGATGTCTGTGCCAATCTATATGGATCAAAATCAAACAATGAGTTACATTCATGGAAAAGTAAAAGGCGGCAATAATTTTGCTTCAGCTGATCAGGTCGAGGAAGCATATATTTTAACTACCAATACAAGGAAGCGCCGCCAGCAGTTAATTAGTTATATATATGATACCTCTTTCAGTGAGAAGGAATCGGCACTGAACGACATTCCGGTGCCGGCGGAAAAAGTGAAGGACTTTAATCAACTGAAGCAATTGATGAATCCTAAACATTTAGAACAAGAGAGCAACAAGACCTTATTAGTCAGATGGAAAGGAAGCAGAGAGGTATCCGTCGTTGGAGTAAAAGAATAATAGAAAAACATCCTGCGGTGCCGATAGATAGTAAAGGTACTTAATGTTAAAATATTAAACTAGTATAACCCCGTTCTAAATTCAGAACGGGGTAAAATACAGTTATTCAGATTTAAATGTAAAAAAATAATGCAGCGGATTTAAATATATAACCATAAAGCTGCTTAAATCTGCATACTGTTCAGTTATTGTTCCTGTTTATTCAATAATTCGCAAGTGTGTTTTTTTAAGTTTTAAGTACATTTAAAAGATCTTGTGGTTCTTCCAATATGTAATGAGCGGATTCAAAGCCCTTGATTGCTTTGGCCCCCCATAACGCTAAAGCAAATTTTGCACCAGCCTGTTGTGCGCATTGCATATCATAAATAGAATCGCCTATATACAATGAAGCTTCGGGTTCGCACCCCAGTATTTTGAGGCATGTTAAAAGAGGTTCCGGATGGGGTTTATGTTTTTCTGTATCGTTTGCACAAATGGTGTGATCAAAAAATGGGCGTAAGCCGAACGGGTCAAATTCATCCATAAGTTCCTGTTTTGTTTTGGAAGTAACAATGCCTGTTTTTATCTTACTCTGATGTAAATAATGAATCACTTCTTCCAGACCAGCAAATATAGAAACTTCACCAGAAAAATCGAGCACGGCCTTAGACCATTTTAAATGAATCCGATCTATATCCGAGATCTGCAACTTCTTTAACGTTTCTTTACCAGGAATGCCTAAGGAAAATCTTAATTCCTCTAACGGATACTTCTTCCCTTGTTCTTCTCTTAAAATCTTTTGCAGAGACTTTAGTATCGCTCTTTCTGTATCTAGAATGGTTCCATCTACATCAAAAACTACACACTTAAACATGTTTCATCCCCCCTCGTCTTCTTAATGTATGCTCATTTTATCACACCAATTAGGTAGGAGTGTTTAGCGGTTGGTTCAGCCGTTCCCCAGTCTAATTGCCGCTTGACCTTGGCGTGGTAGCCGTGGGTTTCTCGGCAGTCTTCTTTTGTCGAAAAGAAAATTTAAAATTGTTTGAAAATAGGGTTTCCATTTTGCGATGACTGTTATATAATACAATCATAAGATAACAACTGTGTTATAACAAAAGGGGTTAATATACGAACAACAGCGGCATTAAAGGGGTATTGCCGAATAGAAGTAAGCAGTGCTGTTACATAATTTTTTAAAACAGCTATTGCGCAACAGTCATAAAAAACATATGGGAGGAATTAAAATGACAAACGAACGCGTACAACAATTACAAGAACAATGGGAAAAGGATGAAAGGTGGCAGGGGATCACTCGCCCGTATTCTGCAGAAGAAGTGATTAAGCTGCGTGGATCGATCGATATTGAACATACATTGGCACGCCGCGGAGCGGAAAAGCTATGGAACTACCTCCATACAGAAGGCTTTATCAATGCTCTTGGTGCTTTAACAGGAAACCAGGCTGTCCAACAAGTAAAGGCCGGGCTCAAAGCTATTTACTTAAGCGGCTGGCAGGTGGCGGCGGATGCCAACCTTTCCGGCCATATGTACCCAGACCAAAGCTTATACCCTGCGAACAGCGTTCCAAATGTAGTCAAGCGGATTAACCAAGCGTTACAGCGTGCTGACCAAATCGCTCATATGGAAGGCGACGATTCCATTGATTACTTTGCGCCGATCGTGGCAGATGCTGAAGCAGGATTTGGTGGCCAGTTGAACGTGTTTGAATTAATGAAAGGAATGATCGAAGCGGGTGCAGCAGGTGTTCACTTCGAAGATCAGCTTTCTTCAGAGAAGAAATGTGGTCACTTGGGAGGAAAAGTTCTTCTGCCAACTAAAACAGCCGTGAAAAACTTGATTGCCGCCCGCCTTGCGGCTGATGTTATGGGAACACCAACCATTCTTGTTGCCCGTACAGATGCGAATGCCGCTGACTTGATCACAAGCGACTTTGATCCGGCGGATGCTCCATTTATTACTGGTGAGCGGACACCGGACGGCTTCTACCGTACAACAGCAGGCCTTGATCAGGCGATTGCCCGCGGTCTGGCGTATGCTCCGTATGCAGACCTTATCTGGTGTGAAACATCTGAACCAAACCTTGAAGAAGCACGCCGCTTTGCTGAAGCGATCCATGAGAAATTTCCTGGAAAAATGCTTGCTTACAACTGTTCGCCTTCTTTCAACTGGAAAGCGAAATTGGATGATGAAACAATCGAGACCTTCCAAGTGGAGCTTAGCAAAATGGGCTACAAGTTCCAATTCGTTACACTTGCAGGCTTCCATTCTTTGAATCACAGCATGTTCCAATTGGCGCTTGGCTATAAAGACCGTGGCATGGGTGCTTACTCCGAACTGCAACAGGCAGAATTTGATTCCGAAAAAGACGGCTATACAGCTACGCGTCACCAGCGCGAAGTTGGTACTGGTTACTTTGACCAAGTATCGATGGTTGTCTCAGGCGGTGAATCTTCCACAACAGCCCTAAAAGGCTCAACAGAGGAAGAGCAATTCCAGACACAATCTTAATAAGAAAAACTGCCTCCCATTTGTTTGGAGGCAGTTTTTTACACTGGAGAAGAAGGGAACTGCGAACGGCAAAATAAAGTAAATGTAAAGAATAATAGAGTTAGTTAATTTTTCACATAAAAATATAAGAGCCTTGCTACATTTTATTGTGTAGGAAGGCTCTTTAGAGTTGATTAGTTTATACGTCCGCACTCAAAAATTAATAATAAAGTTGCTTCATTCTGCTTCAACTAATGCACCTGATTGCTGAAGTAAAATTCCTCACCATTTTTTATGTTACAACGGTGCGGGAGTATGAATTTGTTCGTCAAAATTTAATTCTAAAAGTTGGCCTGCGTGAACTAAACCAGAACCAAAACCATACATGAGAACTCTGTCTCCATTTTTAACTTTTCCCTCACGGATTCCAAGATCAAGAGCTAAAGGAATAGTTGCAGCGGAAGTATTTCCAAAGTTGACTAGGCTATAAAGAGTTTTTTCCATCGGAAATTCTAATTTCTCGCAAATCGGTTCAATGAGTCGCAAGTTAGCACTATGAGGTATAAACCAATCAACTTGTTCTAAACTTGTACTCGTTTTTTCTAAAATTTGTTTTACACTATCAGGAACATTCCTTACAACCCATCGAAAAACTTCCCTGCCGTTTTGCACAAGATATTGAGTATCGACTAACTCAATTCCATTGACCTTTTTGGATAATCCAGAACGGTATACATGCTGTGCGCCGCTTCCGTCACTTCCCAGATTGAACCCAATAAAACTCTTTGATTGTTCATCCTTTTCAACCAATACCGCACCAGCACCATCACCAAATAAAACACATGTACTTCTATCGCTATAATCTGTAATTTTTGAGAGTGTATCTGCTCCAATAACAAGCACCTTTTTGTGGAGTCCAGAGGCGATAAGAGAATGGGCCGTATGCAATGCATAAACAAACCCTGCACATGCCGCACTTAAATCCATGGCCCCTGTTCGAGCAATATTTAAACGGCTTTGTATGATACTTGAAACAGAAGGAAATGGGAAGTCTGGTGTACTCGTTGCCACAAGAATCATATCTACATCTTCAACGTTTTTGTTGTATCTTTGCATTAAATTCCTTACGGCAGCTTCACATAAATCGCTGGTAAATTCATCAGGACGGCTAATTCTGCGTTCATGAATCCCTGTTCTTTGAATGATCCACTCATCATTTGTTTCAACCATTTGCTCCAGTTCAACATTGGTTAACTTTTTTTCGGGTACGTATGTACCAATAGCAGTTATTCTCGCACCTATCATAGAATCCACCCCTTATTTTTATTTGCAATCTAGTGTTAATACCTAGTACTAATTATAGCGATTTATGTGATGAAAAATCAATTTAAATTCCTTTTTTCATAACAAATGTTTACTCCTTATTGAAGTAACTTGCTTAGTTAGCCCAATAAAAATTAAACCGCTTGATCATCACTTAACAGTAAATAGACTTCTTTTCATGGAAGCTATTTGAATGAAAGAAAGAGTGATAAAATAAAGGCTGGAGAAATCCGTTGAAATATTGCTAGTGAGCCTTAATATTTGATAAGATGAATAGTATTGTGACCGTTTTATATTTTTCTTGGAGGTGAAGGAAATTGTCACGAATTTCCGAAGAGCAAGTTAGACACGTCGCTCATCTTGCACGTCTGGCTATATCAGACGAAGAGGTGGAAACATTTACAGCTCAGCTCGATAGCATTATTCAATTTGCTGAGCAGTTGAATGAATTGGATACAACAGGTGTGAAACCAACGTCGCACGTATTGGACATGAAAAATGTACTGCGCGAAGATAAATCTGAACCAGGATTGCCGCGCGAGGAAGTATTGAAAAATGCTCCAGATCACGAAGATGGACAAATCCGGGTACCGGCGATCATTGAGTAAGGAGAGAACAAGATGTCATTATTTAATCATACGTTGACTGAGCTTCATGACCTTTTACATAAGAAAGAAGTATCCATTCCTGATTTAGTGGATGAATCTTATAAAAGAATTAGCGAAGTAGAAGATAAAGTCAAAGCATTTATTACATTAAATGAAGAAAATGCCCGCAAACAGGCAGAAGCCTTGCAGGCGAAAATTGGCACCGATGAGGCAAAAGGATTGCTGTTCGGCATGCCAATTGGCATTAAAGATAATATTGTGACAAAAGGGTTGCGCACAACGAGCGGCAGCCAAATTTTAAATAACTTTGATCCAATCTATGATGCCACAGTTATGAACAAGCTGAATGAAGCTCAAGCGATTACGATTGGAAAACTTAACATGGATGAATTCGCGATGGGATCTTCGACAGAAAATTCTAGCTATCAAAAGACAGCGAACCCATGGGATTTAAGCAGAGTACCAGGTGGTTCGTCAGGTGGTTCGGCTGCAGCGGTTGCGGCAGGGGAAGTACCGTTCTCACTCGGTTCCGATACAGGTGGCTCGATCCGCCAACCGGCCGCTTTCTGTGGGGTTGTTGGCTTGAAGCCAACATATGGGCGTGTGTCCCGTTTCGGCTTGATCGCTTTTGCCTCTTCTTTAGATCAAATCGGACCAGTGACACGCAATGTAGAAGATAACGCCCGTTTGCTTGAGGCCATTTCTGGTTTAGATCCAATGGATGCCACTTCTGCTAATGTACCAGTTGATACGTATTCGGATGCCTTGACAGGTGATATTAAAGGTTTACGAATTGCTGTGCCAAAAGAGTACCTTGGCGAAGGGGTCTCAGAAGACGTGCGTCAATCTGTATTAGATGCTTTGAAAGTGTTAGAAGGGCTCGGCGCGACATGGGAGGAAGTCTCTCTTCCACATTCTAAATATGGACTTGCTACTTATTATTTATTGTCTTCTTCCGAAGCGTCTTCTAACCTTGCTCGTTTTGACGGTATCCGTTATGGCTATCGCACTGAGAATGCAGAAAACTTGATTGATCTTTACAAAAAGACACGTGCAGAAGGCTTTGGCGATGAAGTAAAGCGCCGTATTATGCTCGGTACATTTGCTTTAAGCTCTGGCTACTACGATGCATACTATAAAAAAGCTCAACAAGTGCGTACATTAATCAAAAAAGACTTTGAGGACGTATTTGAAAATTATGATGTCATTATCGGGCCAACTACACCGACACCAGCTTTTAAACTTGGTGAAAATATTGATGATCCGCTAACGATGTATGCGAACGATATTTTAACGATTCCTGTTAACCTTGCAGGAGTTCCGGGAATTTCCGTGCCGTGTGGATTCTCAGGCGGTATGCCGCTTGGTCTGCAAATTATCGGCAAGCACTTTGATGAGAAAACTGTTTACCGTACGGCTTATGCATACGAGCAGGCAACTAATTTTCATCAACAGAAACCATCGCTGTAAGGGGTGACACACATGAACTTTGAAACGGTTATTGGGCTAGAAGTCCACGTAGAGCTGAAAACAGAATCTAAAATCTTTTCTTCTGCTCCCGCTCATTTTGGAGCAGAGCCAAACACAAATACAACAGTCATCGATCTTGCTTATCCAGGTGTGCTCCCTGTTTTAAATAAGCAGGCAGTCGAGTTTGCGATGAAAGCGGCTATGGCATTGAACTGCGAGATCAATACGGAAACGAAGTTTGACCGTAAAAACTATTTTTATCCGGACAATCCGAAAGCTTATCAAATTTCGCAGTTTGACAAGCCAATCGGTGAAAACGGCTGGATTGAAATTGAAGTAAATGGCCAAAAGAAAAAAATCGGCATTACTCGTCTTCACTTAGAAGAGGATGCTGGGAAATTAACGCACTCCCGTAACGGTTATTCGCTCGTTGACTACAATCGTCAAGGCACACCGCTCGTTGAAATCGTCTCTGAGCCGGATATCCGCACACCTGAAGAAGCATATGCATATCTTGAAAAATTAAAGTCCATCATTCAATATACAGAAGTATCTGACTGTAAAATGGAAGAAGGGTCCCTTCGCTGTGACGCGAACATTTCTCTTCGCCCATACGGCCAGGAGGAATTCGGTACAAAAACTGAATTGAAAAACTTAAACTCTTTCAACTTTGTTAGAAAAGGACTAGAGTATGAAGAAAAGCGCCAGGCAGATGTATTGTCTACCGGTGGTGTGATCGATCAGGAAACACGCCGCTTTGATGAATCTACAGGCAAAACATTGCTTATGCGTGTAAAAGAAGGCTCGGATGATTATCGTTATTTCCCTGAACCGGACCTCGTTGAGCTGTACATTGACGACGAATGGAAAGAACGTGTCCGCGCTTCGATTCCAGAGCTGCCGGATCAGCGAAAAGAGCGTTATATGAATGAACTTGGTCTGCCGGCGCATGATGCGAACGTGTTGACCATTACTAAAGAAATGTCTGACTTTTTTGAAGCGACTGTTCAAAAAGGAGCCGATCCTAAACTAGCCTCTAACTGGCTCATGAGTGAGGTGTCCGCTTACTTGAACGCCGAAGGAAAAGAGCTAAGCGAGGTTGCACTGACACCGCAGAACTTAGCAGGAATGATCGCTTTAATTGAAAAAGGCACGATTTCTTCTAAGATCGCGAAGAAAGTCTTTAAAGAGCTTGTAGAAAACGGCGGCGATCCGGAAACGATCGTTAAAGAAAAGGGCCTTGTGCAAATCTCCGATGAAGGCGAATTGCTCAAGTTTATTACAGAAGCACTTGATGCGAACCCGCAATCCATCGAAGACTTTAAGAATGGTAAAAGCAAAGCAGTCGGCTTCCTTGTCGGTCAAATTATGAAAGCCTCTAAAGGACAAGCCAATCCGTCTGTACTAAATAAACTATTGCTCGAAGAAATTAAAAAGCGTTAAATAGGAAGCCTCTCAAGCTGTCTGCTTGAGAGGCTTTTTTAGATAAAGCGTGCATGATGCTGGATATAGTGCTTGCAATTTATGATAAAAAAGCAAATTCTTGATGAATAGAGGATGATTCATGAAAAAGTGTGGGTAATTCCAGATATATAGCTAATCATTCATGATAAAAAGTTGAATTCTTGATAAACAGCGAGTAATTCATAAGAAAGCGAGTCTAATTCCAAATATAAAATCTACAATCTCTGATAAAAAGTTAATCCTCAGATAAATAGCGGATAATTGATGAGATCGCCTCTCCTATCCTAGATATCTTCCTCATGATCCCTGATAAATCGCAGACTTTTCTCTAAAATAGGGGATTTGCCCTAAAAAGAAGCGATCGATATGATCATGCCAAAAGGAGTGGTGCTATGATTGTCAAAGAACGCAAGGTTCCGGTGAAAATATTGAAGCTGGAGGCTCTCCTGCGAAGGCTGCCTGATCACCATATTAAAAGACCTCTCATTGAAGAAGAGTTAGCGATTTCGAAGGCAGGGTTTCGTAGGGAACAGTCGATTGATTTTTATCTAGAAATCGATCCGAACCCACGTCACTTTTCCTTCATGATCTCCGGCTGCGAGTGTGCGATCAATTTTTCCAGATATATACATTACTCCTCGCTCCTGGCTATTTATTGATTATGGAAATGAAAAATATAGCAGGAACAATTGTATTTGAGGAACAATTCCAGCAAATGATCCGCATTATGGAGGGAAAAGAAGAGAGGTTTCTTAATCCTGTTTTACAAACAGCCCGTCAAAGAGTATTGCTGCAGGAATGGTTTGCACAGTATAAGCAGCCTAGCCTAAAGATTCATACGATAACTGTTTTTACCAACAAGAAAGCAATTATTAAGTCCTTTAAGCACAATCTCCAAGTGATCCAACTGGGACAGCTTCCTTCTTTTTTAAGCTCCTTGGATGAAAAATTCGCCAGCAAGACGCTTACGAACAGGGATCAGCGAACACTTTCCTCCTTCTTTGTTCAGCAACATGTCCCTCTTGAGATCGATATTTTGCAACGTTTTCAGCTGAAAGAGGAGGACTTAATAAAGGGAATATCTTGTCCTCAATGTTACAAGTTTTCTATGGTACGTCACCTTCGAAAATGGCATTGTCCAGCCTGTCTGTTTTCCACGCGTGATGCTCATGTTCGTGCTCTTCAAGAGTACTTCCTCTTATTGCACTCTACAATTACAAATCGCCAGCTACGTGAATTTTTTCAAGTTCCTTGTCCATGGCTCGCTCATTATCTCCTTTCCTCTATGAACTTAATCTCCGAGAGTAAAAACAAAGGAAGAAGATACATGTTAAATTTTAATTCCTAGTTGACAGATAGGCATTAAAGGATTAAACTGTATATAACCCATAAAAATAATCGGAATTGAAAGGGGAGCCAACTATGAAAGAACAATTTGCAGTTATTCCAGGAGCAGAATCATTTTACTTTGAAGGAAATGACATCGGGATCTTGATTTCTCATGGATTTATTGGAACGCCGCAAAGTGTACGGTTTTTAGGAGAACAACTTGCGAAGCAGGGATTTACCGTATTGGCTCCCCGCTTAAAAGGACATGGCACTCATTATCTTGATATGGAGAAGTGCACACATGAAGACTGGTATAAAAGCTTAAAGCAAGGCTATTGGCAATTAAAGAAGCGAGGAAAAAGAGTATTTGTGATGGGACAATCGATGGGGGGGACCTTAGCATTAAAGCTTGCGGCTGAATACAAAGACATTGAAGGGATGATTACGATTAATGCGGCTTTAACTCTTCCGGCTTTTGAGTATTTAAGAGGCTCTTCCGCTCCTCGGTTTATAAAAGAGGGCGCTCCTGATATTAAGGCAGAAGGCATTCATGAAATTACGTATGAAAAAGCGCCAGTCCGGGCGATCCATGAGTTGCAGGAATTAATGGCTGAGACCCCAACGGTCCTCGGTGAAATTGAGGTTCCTGCCCTATGCATTAAATCTTTTACAGATCATGTAGTTCCTCCTGAAAACACAGTCTTTATTTATCGGGCACTGTCTTCGAAGAACAAGCGGCTTGTGACACTGCCGAACTCTTATCATGTCGCTTCTATGGATCATGACAAGGAATTTATTGTTGAGCAAGCGGCCCGCTTTATCCGCACCTATGCTGCTGTTCATTCTTATGCAGCTGTAAAATAACTCATTATTTCACCTCTCTAGCCTAGAGAGGTGTTTTATTTTGGTTTTCTGCTGCATAAAAAGAGGTAAATACAAAAAGATAGAATAAAGAGGTGAAGAGAATGAAAAAAGGGTGGGGCCCGCTTATTATTATTGCGATTATCGTTGTTATATTGGCGGCGATGCTCATATCAAGCTACAACGGTATGGTTGAAAAAGAAGAGGATGTCGACCAGGCATACGCACAGGTAGAGAATCAATTGCAGCGAAGAATGGACTTGATTCCGAACTTAGTAAATACAGTAAAAGGATTTGCGAGTCATGAAAAAGAAGTGCTGAAAAATGTGTCCGATGCTCGTGCTAAGCTGGCAGGAGCTGGTTCTCCGAAAGAGCAGGCTGAGGCGAATGATGAGCTATCGGGAGCGTTGAGCCGGTTGCTTGTCGTTGTGGAAAACTATCCGCAATTAAAGGCGGATGCTAATTTCAGACAATTAATAGATGAGCTCGCCGGTACAGAAAATCGGTTAGCTGTTGCTCGTCAAGATTATAACGCTCAAGTAGCAACATTTAATAAGAGAGTAAAACGATTCCCTGGTTCATTAATGGCGGGTATCTTCGGCTTCGATGAAAAGGAATACTTCAAAGCAGAAGCGGGAGCGCAGGAGGCGCCAAAAGTAGACTTTGAAGGTGTGCAGCAATGATGAAAAAAGCTGCTTTCTTTTTGGCAGCAGCAATTCTTTCTATTCAAGCTTTTGTTTTGCCTGCTCTGGCAGCGCCGGCTCCGCGAGGCGACATTTATGTCCAGGATTTTTCAGGTGTATTGTCTGTTGAGCAAAAAGCCGAGCTTGTCCAACTGGGCAGGCAGCTTGAAGATGCGACCACTGCTCAAGTCGCTGTGCTGACCGTACCAACGACGGAAGGGAAGCCAGTTGAACAGTACGCCAATGAGGCGTTTCGCCAATATGGAATTGGCAGCAAAAAAGAAAATAACGGTGTGCTACTCGTTGTGACCACTGAAGGAGACAAGGGAAAAAGAAAGGTCCGAGTAGAAGTCGGCTATGGACTCGAGGGAGCTTTGCCTGATGGAAAAGTCGGCCGGATTTTAGACGAGTATGCGTTTCCTTATTTGGAGAATGAAGAACCAGCCGAAGCGATTATGAACACTTATAAAGCTTTATATAATGAAACGGCTGCTGAATATGGCTGGGATGGTCATGCGGCAGAAGCGACTCCTTACCAGGCTGATGAAGGCATAGAGATCAACCCTTTTCTGCTTATCATTATTGCCGTGGTTGTTATCTTTCTCGACATGAAGTTTTTTGGCGGCTTTTTAACACAAATATTTTTTGCTATTCTGTCTCGCGGCGGCGGGGGTGGCGGCCCACGAGGAGGAGGAGGCGGCTCCTCAGGTGGAGGCGGTGCCGGAAGAAGCTGGTAAGTATATAAAGGAGATAAAGAAGGTGACTCACAAAGAGTCACCTTCTTTTAGTTGCCGGCTGTTTTTTCATAAGCAAGCTCTTTAATGGTATCAACGAGTATAGCTGCCGCTTGCTCAATTTCCTCATCTGTTACATTTAAAGGAGGAAGCAAACGAATCGTATTCGTGCCGGCTGTTAAAATCAACAGTCCTTTGGCGCGTGCTGCCGGAATGAACGGTGCTGCTTCCTCATTCAATTCGATGCCGATCATCAAGCCTTTGCCTTTCAATTTTTTTACTTGAGGGACAGAAGACAGGGCACCTGCGAGCAGGGAGGAAAGCTTGTTGCCTTTTCTTGTTACTTCTTCTAAAAAGCTGTTTTCAAAAATTGTTTTAAGTGTTTCTTTTGCTGCAGCAAGAGAGACAGGATTGCCCCCGAATGTAGAGCCATGAGACCCTGGTGAAAAGGCTTCGGCCAATTCTTTTTTACCGATGATCGCACCGAGTGGCAGGCCGCTGGCAATGCCTTTAGCGCTTGAAACGATGTCCGGATTAAGTGTAATATGCTGGAAGGCAAAGGGTTTGCCGGTGCGTCCGATCCCTGTTTGAACTTCATCCACAATGACAAGTGAGCCATTGTTATGAGCAAGCTCCTCAGCCTGGCGCAGAAATTCCGGTTCACCGGCGTTTAGTCCGCCTTCGCCCTGAATCACCTCAAACATAATGGCGGCTGTTTCTCCGTCGATGGCTTTCTTCAAAGCTTTGAGATCATTGAAAGGGACGTATTCAAATTTCTCAAGCATCGGGCCGAAGCCGGTTTTTATTTTTTCTTGACCGGTCGCTGCCATTGTGGCAAATGTGCGTCCATGGAAAGAATCAACAAACGTAATTACTTTAGGCCGGCCAGTTGCTCTACGAGCCAATTTGATCGCTGCTTCATTCGCTTCTGCTCCACTGTTAGCAAAAAAGACTAAGTCAAGTCCCGAAGCGGTTGCCAATTGTTTGGCTACTTCTTCCTGAAGCTCAATTTGAAATAGGTTAGACGTATGCCAAAATTTTTCAATCTGGTCCTGCACCGCTTGTTTCACATTGTCCGGCACATGTCCAAGGTTGCATACACTGATGCCGGTCGTAAAGTCTAAAAATTTTTTTCCGTTATTATCTGTCAGCCAAGCCCCTTTAGCTGAAACTGGCGTGATATCCCAGCGGGCGTACGTTGGAAATAAACTGCTCATATTGTCACCTTCTCCTTTACAAACTTTGTTCCGAGCCATTCTCCCTGTTCATAAAAGGCTTTTTTGCCAGAAACGATATGTACGCTTTGCACATGGTCAGAAAAAGCTTTTAGAGCAGACTGTACCTTTGGGATCATTCCGCCGCTAATGACCCCAGTATCAATGAGTGCTTCTGTTTCTGCTTTAGTGAGCGTCGGGACAAGCTGGCCGTCTTTTAATACGCCATCGACGTCAGTTACCATAAGAAAATGCTCAGCCTGCAGGGCATTAGCCACCGCACAGGCAGCGTGGTCCGCATTGATATTTAATACCGTTCCGTTTGGTCCTGCTGCAAGCGGGGTCATCACAGGAAGCAGCTGCTCCTCGCATAATAATTGAATAAAATGGCTGTTTACTGCTGTTACATCGCCGACATAGCCAAGTTGCTCCTGATTGATAAAGTCAGCTTTCAGCAAGCCATTGTCACTTGAATTTAAGCCGATTGCTGGAATGCCGTGTTCTTCAAGCATTCTGACCAGCTTGCGGTTCAAGCTGCCAGCCAAAGCTAGTTCAGCCGTCTTAAGCACTTGTTCAGATGTCACACGCAAACCGTTTTTAAACTCACTCTTGACTTGCAAGGCTTCGAGCATGGAGTTAATTTCAGGTCCGCCGCCATGCACGAATACGATGGCAAATCCTTGCTCTTTTAATTCTTTCATGCTGTCAAAAAATGATTCTGATAGCTCGCTCAGTACACTGCCGCCGCACTTCACAACGATGGTTTTCATAAGCTCCTCCTTGTTAAAAGATAGCAAGGAGCCAGTGGTCTGCAGGCTCCTTTTATAAAAAATTATGTTCTGTAACTCGCATTAATTTTGATATAGTCATAGGAAAGGTCACAGCCCCAGGCTAAACCGTGCCCCTCGCCAAGGTGAAGATTTACTGTAATCTTGATTTCTTCTTCTTTTAGATACTCAATGACCGCTTCTTCTGAGTAATCAGCTACTTCGCTTTGAGAAAGGATCGGATAGTCGCCGATTGAGATGTCTATCGTTTCAGGGTTAACTTCAATATCGCTATAGCCAATGGCACTAATAATTCTGCCCCAGTTAGCGTCGGCACCGTACACTGCTGTTTTAACGAGATTGGAGCCGACGACTTCCTTCGCTGCTTTCTTTGCATCTTCATCGGACACAGCACCAAGCACTTCTACTTCAACAAGCTTTGTAGCACCTTCGCCATCACGGGCAATCTTTTTGGCGAGCTGCTCACTGACTTCATGAAGCATGGAGAGAAAGACTGGCCACTCCGGATGATCAGGAGATAGAGGGGAGTGGCCTGCCAGGCCGTTTGCCATCACGACGACCGTATCATTTGTTGATGTATCGCCGTCTACTGTGATTTGATTGAATGTTTGATCAGTAATCTCACTCAAAGCCGTTTGTAAATGATCTGCAGAAACCACCGCATCAGTGGTTACATAAGCAAGCATCGTGGCCATATTTGGATTGATCATCCCTGAGCCTTTGGCAGCGCCGCCCATCGTGACGGTTTTTCCATCAATCGTTGCTTCTACAGCCCATTTTTTGGTTGCCAGGTCAGTCGTTAAAATGGCGGCCTCAAATTGTTCAGCAGCGGCTGCTTCTGGAATGGGTTGCAAATTCGCAATACCAGCTTTCATTTTATCCATTTTCAAATATTCACCGATGACACCAGTTGAAGAAACGGCAACTAGGTGTTCAGGGATATTTAGATGTTCCGCGAGCCATTGGCGTGTTTGATAAGCGTCAGCAAGTCCGCGTTTTCCTGTGCAGGCATTGGCACAAGCGCTGTTTACTAAGATGGCTTGCAGCTTATTTTCTACTGCTAGGCTGTCTTTTGTTACTTTAATCGGTGCTGCCTGAAAATGGCTTGTCGTATAAACGGCTGCACTTTGGGCGGGTACTTCACTGAAGATAACGCCTAAATCGTTTTTAGAATGACGCAGGCCAGCGTGCACCCCGGCAGCAGAAAATCCTTTTGGTGAGACAATGGATCCTTGAGGCAGCACTTTTATATGAGTAGTTTCCTTTATCGCATGCATAGGTTATTTCCTCCTAAAGAAAGTTATGGATACATCGGGAATCCACGTAAGCCAGCGGTTTCTTCAAAACCGAACATTAAGTTCGCATTTTGGATGGCCTGGCCTGCCGCGCCCTTCATTAAGTTATCAATGACTGAGACGATCGTTGCTCTGTTTGTCCGTTCATCAACGGCTACTCCAATGTCGCAGAAATTGGAGCCGGACACTTCTTTCACACCCGGAAACTCGCCGGGCGGCCGGACTCTCACAAAAAAGTCGTTCTGATAGGTTTCTTCGTATAGCTGATGCAATTCTTCCGTAGTCATTGGCTTTTTCATTTCAGCATACATGGTTGTCATAATTCCACGGGTGATAGGTAAAAGGTGAGTAGAAAAAGTAATTGGGCTGCTGCTGTTATCCCAGAGGTTTAATTGCTGCTCAATCTCGGGGATATGCTGATGTTGATTAACCTTGTAGATTTTAAAGTTATCATTCATTTCGGCGAAGTGGACAGCAAGTGAAAGTCCGCGGCCGGCACCAGATACACCGGATTTGGCATCGATAATAAGGCCGGTGCCATCAATCACTTCCGCCTGAATAGCTGGCGCAAGACCGAGTAAGGCAGCTGTCGGATAGCAGCCTGGATTGGATAGAAGGACTGCATCTTTGACCGCTTTCCGATTCCACTCCGTTAAGCCATATACGGCTTGCTCCAGTATGTAGGGATCAGCTGGCTGTTTTTTATACCACTTTTCATAATGTTCTGGATCTTTTAAACGAAGATCCCCTGATAAATCAATGACTTTCGTGTTATTTTTCAAGAGCTGAGGCGACAGGGTAGTTGAGGCTCCTGAAGGGACGGCTAAAAACACCGCATCGCATTCGCTCGTAATTTTTTCTGCATCAATTTTTCTTAAAGGCAAAGGACAAATATCTTTTAAATGAGGATAATCATCCGTTGCTGGTACTTGATCCTTGCTCGATGAATATACAGAATGAAGGGTGAAATTTGGATGGTTGGATAAAAGGCGTATAAGTTCAATTCCTCCATATCCAGTGGCCCCAATAACTGCTGCTTTCATTGTGTCCTCCTGTTGTATTTTTATTTATTAAATTACATAAATATTAATAATTTTTTATAATTATAAATTGGTTAGCGAATTAAATCAACCACTTTTAGAAAAAAGCTCTGCTTTATGAGATAATAAAGAAAGGAGCCCAAGTTATTGATCATTTAACGCCGACCTGTATGCGATAGTCATAATTGCTATGATCCGTTCGCGCTCCTCATTAGGTTGTGCGTGTTGGAAGATAGGTTCTGATGAGTTTTTGAGTATCAATCAGAGAGTTTGTCTCTACCTTGGAAAGCTTTTTATAAATAAGGGAAGAATAAAAGGGTTTCTGGAGAGAATAGCGAATAACAAACGAAGAAGTATGAGGCTTCTTAATCAATAAGCGGAGGAAAAGACCATGAATTTGATGGATTGGTTTCAAAAAGGCATCCCGGCGGATGTATATATTGAAAATATGAAAGAGAATAAGGAAAGAGTTAAACAAATTCAATCCTCTTTTCAAATTCAAAAGGATGAAGCTTCTTTCTTAACAGGCTTGCAGACAGAACAGCTGAAGGTCATTGTATTGACGGAGGATTGGTGTGGCGATGCCATGCTGAATGTACCAATCCTGCTAGAAATTGCTCGTCATGCTGGCATGGAAGTGCGCTTCTTATATAGAGATCAAAATTTAGAACTCATGGATCAATATTTGACGAATGGAACGTCCCGGGCAATCCCGATCTTCATCTTTATGAACGAACAAGGTGAAGAAAAAGCAGTATGGGGGCCGCGTGCTCAGGAGTTACAAGAGCTTGTAAACAGCAAGAGGTCCAGCTTGCCGCCTCTTGATCATGAGGAGTTTGCGGACAGGCAGAAAGAGATGTATAAGGAGTTGCAAGAAGCATACCTTACTAAAAGGGAGCTATGGCAGGAAGTGTACCGAAGCATCAAAACATCATTAGCTGAGCGGCTGTTTTAACTTTATTTGAAGGCAGGCTTTCGGGAAACTTCCCAAGCCTGTTTTTTTATGAAGTGTCATACAGGAAACGATTCCATTTTCATGTTACGATAAACAAAAGAATTAAGAAGGTGGACATATGGATGCTGTATCAGCATATTTAGAACAGCTGAAAATTAACAGGGAAAAACCGAGCTTGAATTATTTACAGCGGCTTATCCAGCATCATTTGTCGCTGATCCCATATGAAACATTTAGTAAATTTCATTATTTTAATGAGCAGGGTTGCCAAGTGCCGGGTTTTACCGAGTTCGTCATGAATCTGAAGAGCAGGGGATGGGGAGGCACGTGCTATTCATTGAATATGAACTTTGCAAGGCTCCTTGAAGAATTGGGATTTTCGTGTTCATTCGTACGCGTGCTGCCGGGACATGCAGCGATCATGGTTCATATGGCCGACAAGGAATTTTATGTAGACGTTGGCTATGGCTCCCCGATCACACGGCCCATTGAATTAAATAGCCGCCCGAAACACGTTCTCCATGGGTTTGGAGAAGAAATTATTTTCACAAACCGCAACGAAAAAAGATTTCAGCTTGAACGGAGGTCCCATGGAAAGACGTTCGTTACAAAGCAGATCATTTGGGAGGCTCTTACGGAAGAAGAGCTCCAGCAAGACATTGAGGCATCCTATAAGGATTGTGATAGCAATATTACGATGCGGCGGATCTCAGCTGTTCGTTTTCAAGGAAATAACTGTTACTTTTTACGGAATCATACGCTTAAAGTAATGAATTACCGGGATATCCGGGAGTATCATTTTCGTGAGCCGACTCAGTGGAAGCGTGCAATAGTAGAGGCATTCCGGATTGATGAAAAGGGAATGGAAGAGTCACTCAGCTTTTTAGCTGATAGGGGCATTTACTTATTTGAATAGTTGTCAGAAAAGGAGAAATAGCTTTTTTCCAAAAAAAGTAGTAAGATATAAAGCGGAAATATGAGTGGTAAAATTAAACATGATTATAAATTGAGACTGGGATGGATAGAGATGAAAAGAGCAAGAATTATTTATAATCCTACTTCAGGGCGCGAACTGTTCAAAAAGCATTTGCCGGAGGTATTGCAAAAGCTTGAAGAAGCGGGCTATGAAACATCCGCTCACGCTACTACCGGAGCAGGAGATGCGACGAGAGCCGCTGAAATTGCGGTAGAGCGCCGGTTTGATGTGGTGATTGCTGCTGGCGGTGACGGAACGTTGAATGAAGTCGTCAATGGTTTAGCGGGACAGGAATATCGCCCGAAATTTGGTGTGATTCCGATGGGGACAACCAATGATTTTGCCAGAGCTTTAAAAATTCCCCGTGACATTGATGGAGCTGTAGACATCATTACAGCTGGGAAAACCATTCCGGTCGATATCGGACGAATGAATGATAAATACTTTATTAATATTGCGGGCGGCGGGCGCCTGACAGAGCTGACATATGAAGTGCCGAGCAAACTAAAAACGATGATCGGTCAATTAGCGTATTATTTAAAAGGAATTGAAATGCTTCCTTCCATTAAAGCATCTGAGGTAACGATTGAATATGATGGCAAGCTGTTTGAGGGAGAGGTCATGCTGTTTTTAATTGGGTTGACAAACTCGGTTGGCGGTTTTGAAAAGCTGGCACCGGACTCTTCTGTGAATGACGGTCTGTTTTCTTTATTAATTCTAAAGAAAACTAACTTGGCTGAATTCATCCGGATTGCTACGCTCGCTTTGAGAGGCGAACACTTAAACGATCCTCATGTCATTTACACGAAAGCAAATCGCATTAAGATTCATGCGCCGGAAAAAGTGCTGCTGAATCTTGACGGTGAACCGGGGGGCTCATTGCCTGCTGATTTTGAAAATTTGTATCGCCATCTTGAAGTATTTGTTCCTGTTGATCAACTTCGCCCTCAAGATCGAATTTATTAAGCCATGCAAAAACTGCCGAAAAAATTCGGCAGTTTTTTATTTTCTTTAGAGAAAACTATGATACAATAGAAAAGTTGCAATAGTTACCTAGGTAATTAAAGGAGAAGAGATATGGAATTGCATCTTTTGTTTCACTCTGTTCACCAGTTGTCAAGGCAGATCATGAAGCGCAACAATACGGTATTACAAAAGTACGGTCTTTACAGTGCACAATGGTCCGTATTGTATGTGTTAAAGCAAAAAGGCAGACTCACACAAAAAGAGCTCAGTGAATATTTGGCTGTTGAAGCCCCTCCAATGACTCGGACGATTCAGCGTCTCGTCAAGCAAGGGTATGTACGGCAGGTGCCGGGTGCAGATAAACGGGTTAAATTCATTGAACTGACGGAGCTTGCCGAAAGAGAGTATCCTGTTTGGGAACAAGCGGTATTAGAGATGAATCAGCAAACAATTAAAGGATTTGGTAAAGAACATCAACAGCAATTGCAGAAGCTTATGACAGAATGGCTGTCTGCATTGGAAAGTCATCAAGGAGAGGAAGAACAGAAATGAATAAGGAGCCTTTATGGACGAAGGATTTCATTAGTGTATCAGCGAGCAATTTCTTTTTGTTCGTTGCTTTTTATTTTCTATTAGTTACTATGCCAATATATGCCATTCAGGAATTAGGAGGAAGTGCGGCACAGGCTGGACTGCTCACCACCTGCTTCTTAATCTCGGCTATTGTGGTCCGTCCCTTTGCCGGCCAGTGGATTGAGCGGTTGGAAAAAAAAACCATATTGATCAGTTCACAAGTGATTTTTTTGGGAGCATCGGTGTTATACTTTTTCCCTGACACGCTGGGGACGATGTTGGCTATTCGATTTATTCACGGAATTGGGTTCGGAATGGCAACCACAGCTACAGGAGCGATGGTTGCTGAAATTATTCCCGGCTCGCGCCGCGGGGAGGGGATGGGTTACTACGTCATGTCTACGAACCTGGCGATGGTTATCGGCCCTTTCCTAGGATTAACAGTGATGCGGCAATGGGGCAGCTTTACGATGTTTGTTATGTGTATCGTCATCTCAGGCCTTGCTCTTGTGACCAGCCTGTTAATCAATGTGAAAGAAAGCAGACACGAGATTCGAGTGATGTCTATTTTTCAAGTGAAGTTTAATCCTAAAGATTTGTTTGAGTTTTCGGCGCTGCCGATCGCAGTAGTTGGCGCCTTTTTCTCGATCGCTTATTCATCAATCTTATCTTTCGTTTCGGTTTATGCAGAAGAGATCCAAGTAGGAGAAGTGGCCAGCTATTTCTTTATCGTCTATGCGGTCGTTTTATTGCTGTCCCGTCCGTTTACCGGCAGATGGTTTGATCAATATGGAGCGAATGTAATTGTCTATCCGGCCATTTTCCTTTTTTCAGCCGGCCTGCTTCTGCTTAGCCAAACATCAACAGCCCTTGTTTTCCTTATAGCAGCCGGGATGATCGGCATCGGCTGGGGCACCTTGTTCCCGAGCTTTCAAACCATAGCCATTCAAGAAGCAGCTCCTCAGAAGAAAGCGCTGGCGACAGCTACATTTCTGTCTGTATTCGATTTCGGCATTGGCCTTGGTTCTTTTATTATCGGCTGGGCAGTCACAGGAATGAGTTTTAGAATGCTTTATGTTTACTGTGCGGTCTATGTATTAGTAGGTTTATTCGTTTATTTGTTGATGCATGGACGTCAAGAAAAGCAGCGTCAAATGATTTGATGCTGTCCATCGCTTGGACTATACTGGTAAAAACACAGTCGTAAGATTGAGCCAGCAGGAGAGGGGAGAGGGCCTTGAAACGTGTATTGTTTTATTTAAAACCGTATAAAAATTACATGGCTTTTGCTTGGCTGTTAATGCTTATAGAGCTGGCAGTTGAACTAACCCATCCGCTATTTATGGCCAAGATCATTGATGAAGGCATCATAAAGCATGATATGAGAGCTGTTTATATATGGGGAGCTCTCATGCTGGGCACGTCTTTGCTTGCCTTTGCTTCCGGGATTATTAACTCGTTTGTGGCCGCTCACGTCGGCCAAAACTTCGGCTTTGATTTGCGTGAGAAAATGATGGAAAAAGTCCAGTCATTTTCTTTCGCCAACTACAGCCGGTTTGCGGCCTCTTCTTTAATTACACGAATGACCAATGATGTGACTCAGCTGCAAAATGCCGTTTTTATGAGCTTGCGGATTATGTTGCGTGCTCCTTTGATGGTCATATTCGGCACGGTAATGGCTTTGCTTATTCATGCCAAGCTGACAATGATTCTGCTGATAACGATCCCGCTTATGCTCGTTTTTCTAATAAATATGATGAAGAGAAGTGCCTCTCTCTTTCAATCAGTTCAGCAGCGGCTTGATGGTGTAAATAATGTCATGCAGGAGAACTTGATAGGCATTCGTATTATTAAAGCTTTTCTCAGATGGAGATATGAAGTCAGCCGTTTTCGGCAGGCGAGCGAAAAGCTGATGACACAGACGACCCGTGTTCTGCGTACGGTAGAAACGACGACTCCTGTTCTGCTTCTTGTCATGAATAGCAGCTTGATTGCTATTTTGTGGTTCGGCTTTTCTGAATTCACAAGCGGTTCAGCAACGGCAGGACAGATTGTTGCTGTAATTAACTATGCTACGCGGATTATTTCTTCTTTATCTATGTTTACATTTATCTTAATGGCTTTTTCAAGAGCACGGGCTTCGAGTCAGCGAATTGGCGAGCTCCTTGAACAGCCGGAGGAAGAAGGGGACCAGCGTTTAAAAGGAAGTGACTTTCAACCTTTAGGCGGTAAAATTGAATTTCAACATGTCACTTTTTCTTTTCCGGGGGTTAGGGAGCCTGTTCTCGATGGGCTTACTTTTTCGGTTGAACCTGGAAAAACAGCAGCCGTTTTAGGGGCAACCGGATCCGGGAAATCAACGCTTTTTTATTTAATTCCCCGCTTATACGAACCGGATTCAGGTGAAATTTTAATTGATGGTCAGAACATCAGCTCTATTCAGCCGGCGGCCCTTCGTGAACAAATTGGCTTTGTGCCGCAGGAATCCCATTTGTTTACGGGGACTATCAGAGAGAATATCTCTTGGGGAAAAGAAGATGCTTCTATGGAAGAAATAGTGGAAGCGGCTCGGCGAGCTCAAATTGAGGAAACCATTGAACGGTTGCCGAATAAATATGAAACGATGATCGGACAGAAGGGTGTTAATTTATCAGGCGGTCAAAAGCAGCGGCTGTCTATTGCCCGCGCACTTATCCGCAAGCCGCTCATATTGCTGTTGGATGATAGCACAAGCGCTCTTGATGTAAAAACAGAAGCACGGCTCTTATCTGCTCTCCAGGAAGAGAATTGCACAACCATAATTATTACACAAAAAATTAGCACAGCACTGCAGGCAGACCAGATTATTTTGCTGGAAGACGGCCGTATTACCGCATCTGGCAGTCACGAAGATCTTATAGCTGGAAGCGAACTGTATCGACGCATTTTAGCTTCCCAATACGGAAAGGAAGGGATGCCGTATGTCAAGGCCAGCCATTAAGCCTGCTCATTCTCATAGCCGTCACGGTCATCCCGGATCAAAGCCGCAAGTGAAGGAACTTGTGCCAACGTTGAAAAGGCTGGCTGGATACTTGGCAAGAAGGAAAGGACTTCTCTTTCTTGTTGTTCTCATGGTGGCCGCTAGTTCTGCGTTGGGTCTGCTCGGACCGTATCTTGTTGGAATGGCAATTGATGATTTCATCATTACGAAAGATGAAAAAGGTCTTGTTCTTCTGCTTGCCCTGCTTGGGGTTGTCTATATTTTTTATTCTTTAGCTACTTTTTTACAAAGCTACTGGATGGTCGGTATTGCCCAGAAGACGGTATTTGAAATGAGAACCGAGTTATTTACTCATCTTCAACAACTGCCGTTATCCTTCTTTGACAAACGCCAGCATGGAGAGCTGATGAGCAGGGTAACGAATGATATTGAAAATATCAGCAGCACGCTGAACAGTTCCGTAATTCAAGTTGCTTCCAGTGTATTGACGCTGACAGGAGCGGTAATCGTTATGCTTTATTTAAGCCCGATGTTGACAGCGATAACTCTGTTGATTGTTCCGCTTCTATACATTGGCATGAAATGGATCACAAGCCGGACACGGCGGTTTTTCAAGGAGCAGCAGCGCCATTTAGGTGAGTTAAACGGGTTTATTGAAGAGGCCGTGTCAAGCAAACATATTGTCAAGATGTTTTCCCAAGAGGAAAAGATTGCGCTCGCTTTTAATGAAAGAAATGCAAAGTTGAAGGAAACTGGCTTTTGGGCGCAGACATATTCGGGCTTTATTCCGAAGTTGATGAACATGCTGAATAATATTAGCTTCGCATTAATTGCCGGAGCAGGGGGATTATTAGCACTGCATGGCTATGTGACTGTTGGGGTCATTGTCGTGTTTGCCGAGTATTCGCGGCAGTTTACGCGTCCTCTGAATGATCTTGCAAATCAATTTAACACCTTGCTTTCAGCACTTGCCGGAGCAGAGCGAGTCTTTGATATTTTAGATACAGAAAAGGAAGAAGAGCAAGCTGATGAGTTTCCATTACACCATGTTCGCGGAGATATTGAGTTTCGGAAAGTATCCTTTTCTTATGAGAAGGGAAATGAAACGATTAAAGAGGTCAGTTTTAAAGCGGACAAAGGAGACATGGTAGCACTTGTCGGACCGACAGGATCAGGGAAGTCAACGATCATTAATCTTCTCGCCCGCTTTTATGATCCGGACAACGGAGCCATCTTCATAGATGGCTATAATACGTCCACTATCCCGCGTCAAGAACTGAGAAAGCATATGGGCTTTGTGCTCCAGGATTCCTTTTTATTTGAAGGGACGATTAAAGAGAATATTCGCTATGGCCGTTTAGACGCAACAGATGAAGAAGTAGTGAAAGCAGCCAAGTCTGCCAATGCCCATTCCTTCATTATGAAGCTGCCGGACGGCTATGAAACAAAACTACAGTCTGAAGGCTCAGGGATTAGCCAGGGACAGAGGCAACTGCTCGCTATTGCGAGAGCCCTCTTAGCAGATCCTGCTATTTTAATTTTAGATGAAGCAACGAGCAGCATTGATACCATTACTGAAATGCATATTCAAGAAGCACTCAATCGTCTGATGGAAGGAAGGACGACCGTTGTGATTGCCCATCGGTTGAACACGATCCGCCGGGCCGACCAAATTCTTGTGCTTAATCAAGGACGGATTGTTGAACGAGGAAATCATGAAGAACTTATAGAGACGGAAGGGCATTACGCCAGTCTCGCCACGGCTTCGCAGTTATAAAAGTCTGCCTTTCACCGTTATAAATGGGTGAAAGGCAGGCTTTGTTTTATGATGAGCAGAGGGAATGTAATCTTTCATTCGAGCTCTTTTTTTAAGAAAAGATTTTATCTTATCATAAAGGGAAACAAACTTCTTGAGATTGGCTTTTTTGCGAATTCTGAGGAAACTGTGATAGAATAGCTTTCGATTCTTAAGAAAAAACAAAAAGGGTGGATAATCGTGGCAAAAATTCAAGCCCCTGTTCAAAAAAATCAAATGATAGAAGTACAATTCGAAGATTTAACTCATGATGGAAATGCGGTAGCAAAAGTAGAAGGTTATCCGCTGTTTGTAGCGGGTGCGCTGCCAGGAGAAACAGGCCGCATTCAAGTGACGAAAATAAATAAAGGCTATGGCTTCGGCCGGCTGATTGAACTTTTTGAAAGAAGCCCACACCGTATAGATGTGCCAGCTGCTGACATGCACAAATATGGAGGAACTCAGCTGCAGCACATTAGCTATGAAGGACAGCTGCAATTTAAAGAAAAGCAAGTCCGGGAAGTACTTACCCGGATTGGAAAACTTGAGGATGTGAACGTGCATCCTGTTTTAGGCATGGAAGAGCCATGGTATTACCGTAACAAGGCGCAGGTACCCGTGGGAGAGAGGAACGGTAAATTGATTGCTGGTTTCTTCAAGCCGCGCAGCCATGAAATTGTTGATACGAATGAGAGCATCATCCAGCTTCCGGAAGTAAATGAAGCGATCCAGGCGGTAAAGGAGATTTGCAGTGAGTTAGACATTAAAGCATATGATGAAGTGGCTCACAAAGGGGTGCTTCGCCACATTATGGCCCGCTATGGAAAGCAAACAGGGGAACTAATGATCGTCCTTATTACCCGGACAGCTGAGCTTCCCCATAAAGATAAAATTGTAGAAGAGATGATCACGAGGCTGCCTCATGTGAAATCAATTGTTCATAATGTTAATTCAAAACGGACAAACGTTATTATGGGAGAGACGACAAAGGTGCTCTGGGGAAGCGAAGTGATCTATGACTATATCGGCGACGTCAAGTTCGCGATTTCAGCTAGATCCTTTTACCAGGTGAATCCGGTACAAACGAAAGTGCTGTATGACAAAGCGCTTGAATATGCGGATCTCACCGGAAATGAAACAGTCATTGACGCCTATTGCGGCATCGGCACGATCTCCCTATTTCTTGCCCAAAAAGCCAAAAGAGTTTTTGGGGTTGAAGTGGTGCCAGAAGCCATTGAAGATGCAAAAAGAAATGCCCGGCTGAATGGAATTGAAAATGCTGAATTTGCCGTTGGCAAAGCAGAAGAGGTGATCACAGAATGGTATAAGCAGGGCAACAGAGCAGATGTCCTCGTTGTCGACCCGCCCCGAAAAGGCTGTGATGGAACCCTTTTAGAAACCATTATTGATATGAAGCCGGGAAAAGTCGTCTATGTTTCCTGTAATCCGGCTACTTTAGCACGTGATCTGCGCATACTGGAAGACGGTGGCTACAGAACACTTGATGTACAGCCAGTTGATATGTTTCCACAAACGACACATTGTGAAGCGGTCGCGTGGTTGGAATTGGTATAATAGAAAAGCAGTTGATATAGAAAAAATCTATACCACCTGCTTTTTTGCATATAACAATATCATTCGGGGTTGATTTTAGTAAAATAACCATTGCCGATTTTTATAAATGATAAATATCCAACATACTTGTGTTTGATAATAAGTTATTAGGCATGATATAAGTGAAAAAGAAGCAGGACATTTGATTTTATATTTTTTGACCGAGAATTTGAAGTGGTATTCATAGTGAGAGGATTTGAGTTTGAAATGATAGATAATTTTTGGCGTGATTTACCACGGCCATTTTTTGTACTTGCACCAATGGAAGATGTGACAGATGTTGTTTTTCGTCACGTAGTAAGTGAGGCCGGTCGACCGGATGTATTCTTCACAGAGTTTACAAACTCGGATAGCTATTGTCATCCAGATGGTATGAAAAGTGTGCGTGGCCGTTTGATTTTTACAGAAGATGAACAGCCAATGGTAGCACATATTTGGGGGGATAATCCCGAATATTTCCGTCAAATGAGTATTGGCATGGCAGAGTTAGGGTTTAAAGGTATCGATATTAATATGGGCTGCCCTGTACCAAATGTGGCATCAAGAGGGAAAGGCAGTGGCCTTATTTTGCGTCCAGACGTTGCGGCAGAACTTATTCAAGCAGCAAAAGCGGGCGGATTGCCTGTCAGTGTGAAAACACGGCTTGGCTATGAGGATGTAAATGAGTGGGAAGAGTGGCTAACGCATATTTTAAAACAGGATATTGCGAACCTTTCTATTCACTTACGCACAAGAAAGGAAATGAGCCAAGTAGCTGCGCATTGGGAGCTAATTCCGGAAATCAAAAAATTACGTGACCGGATCGCCCCAAATACGCTGCTGACAATCAATGGAGACATTCCTGACCGTCAAACTGGGCTGCAGCTTGCTGAACAATATGGTATTGATGGTGTGATGATCGGGCGAGGTATTTTTAAAAATCCTTTTGCTTTTGAAAAAGAGCCAAAAGAGCATAGCAGTAAAGAGTATCTTGATCTTTTAAGACTGCAGCTTGATCTTCAAGATCAATATGCGGAAGTACTGCCACGTTCCATCACAGGGCTTCATCGCTTTTTCAAAATTTATGTCAAAGGATTCCGTGGAGCTGGTGAATTAAGAAACCAATTAATGAACACAAAATCAACAGATGAAGTGCGGGCATTGCTTGATAACTTTGAAAAAGAATGTTGATGGGGCGGGGACAGTGAAACGTGTTTTAAAAGATGCAGTCCATGAAGGAGCTGTATCTAATGAAGAGAAGAGAGTGGGAGAAGATTATAGTGTATTTTAATCTTCTCCCTTCTCTATCTTGTTTGCAAGTTTTGGAAGTGCCCGTTTTAATGCTTTTCCCTTTCAATATAAATTCTTGAAGCGTTCCGCAGCGCCTTTCAAAATGTGAATTATCCGGAGGAGCGTCTTTTATGAGGAGTGAATCGAAAAAATTTTTTATTAATGATTTGTTTTACACAATTAGATCCGCAGTGGAAACAGATGTGAAAGCCTTGTCTGAGGTAAGATTACAAATAGATGGGGAAACCGAGAATTTAGATAGAGAACAGGGAGAAGATTTTATAGATGAATCCGGCTTCAAAAAGATAATTGCAGACGATACAGAAGGTAGTAACAACCTCTTTCTAATAGCTGAAGTTGATCATCAAATTGTAGGGTTTGTAAGAGCGGTCGGAAACAAATTGAGAAGAACATCCCATAGAGTGGAATTTGGTATTGCTGTTTTAAAAGATTATTGGGGATACGCCATTGGACGAAATCTTTTAAAAGAATTAATTCAATGGGGAGACTCGAATAGAATAAGAAAAATAAGCTTACATGTTCTTGAAACGAATGACAAAGCAGTAAAACTCTATGAAAGTCTTGGCTTTACAATAGAAGGCATTTTGAAAGATGACAAATTATTAACTGATGGAAACTACTACAATACCATTGTGATGGGAAGAATTAAGAAGAAATAAAAGAAAAAAGCACGGCTGCCCATTCTGGATTAATGAGCGTCTTAAGGAATATAGGGAGAAATCGCATAACAACCGCTCTTTTGTCTTTTAAACAACCAGCCGCTTTGAAGGGGACATTCAACATATGTGGGGGCTAGGCGCATCTCGATAGCATTCGGTATGGGGGAGCAGCTGCTTTTTTACTTGCAGCAAGCTGGATGAAAACTTTTTGGTCGGATTTTAAAATTTTCCCATATATTTAGTGGATTATAACCATCATATAATAGTGATATTTTAATCTATAAATAATAGTGATATACTGTAAATAGGATGCAATTGATACAGAAAAGGTGTGTGATCAGGTCACGCCTTGGCTTGCTTGTGATGCCTAAGAAGGAGCGGCTACATCTTTTCTGCAAATCTTAGGGTATAAGGATGGTAAAAATGAGCAGCAGAGAAAATAAAACAGACGTCATCTTAATTGGCGCCGGAATCATGAGTGCGACTTTAGGAACACTCCTAAAAGAATTAGCACCGGACTGGAATATTACAGTGTTTGAAAAGCTTGCGGATGCTGGAGAGGAAAGCTCTAACGAGTGGAACAATGCAGGAACAGGGCATGCAGCACTATGCGAGCTTAATTACACAGTTGAAAAACCAGACGGGTCTGTAGATATTAGCAAAGCGATAAATATTAACGAACAGTTTCAAGTTTCAATGCAATTTTGGTCCTACCTTGTAAATAGTAAGCTGATCAATAATCCACAGGACTTTATCATGCCACTACCTCACGTTAGTATGGTGCAGGGTGAGCAAAATGTAGCGTTCTTGAAGAAACGTTTTGAAGAAATGTCAAAAAATCCTCTCTTCAAAGGGATGGAGTTTTCTGATGATCCAGAAAAACTGAAAGAATGGATTCCGCTTATTATGCAGGACCGTCCAGCAGACGAAGCCATCGCGGCAACAAAAATTGACACGGGGACAGATGTCAATTTTGGCGCCTTAACACGCATGCTATTTGATCATTTAAAAACTCAAAATGTCGATATCAATTATAAACATAGTGTTGAAGGTGTTAAACGCACAAAAAATGGTTTGTGGGAAGTAAAAGTACATGATATGGATGGCTGTAAAATGGAATACCATACTGCCGATTTTGTCTTCCTTGGAGCTGGAGGAGGAAGCTTAGAGTTACTGCAAAAATCAGGCATTCCTGAAGGAAAACATATTGGTGGATTTCCGATTAGCGGATTATTCATGGTATGTAATAATCAAGAAGTAGTGGAACAACATCATGCAAAAGTATACGGAAAAGCCAAAGTTGGGGCTCCGCCAATGTCTGTTCCGCATCTTGATACACGATATATCGATAATAAAAAATCATTGCTGTTTGGTCCGTTCGCTGGCTTCTCGCCTAAGTTTCTAAAGAATGGCTCAAACATGGATCTGATTTCCTCTGTAAAACCGCACAATATTACAACGTTATTGGCGGCAGGAGTGAAAGAGATGGCGTTGACAAAGTATCTGATCCAGCAACTTATGTTGTCAAAAGAACAACGGATGAAAGAGTTGCGTGAGTTTATTCCGAATGCGAAGAGCGAGGAATGGGATATTGTTGTTGCCGGCCAGCGCGTGCAAGTTATTAAAGATACAGAGGCAGGCGGCAAAGGAACGCTTCAGTTTGGTACGGAAGTGGTAAGTGCAGCTGATGGTTCGATCGCAGCATTATTAGGTGCTTCCCCAGGAGCTTCTACTGCCGTTCAGGTTATGCTTGCGGTCATTCAAAAGTGCTTCCCGCAACATATGAAAGAATGGGAACAGAAGATCAAAGAAATGATTCCTTCTTACGGCATGTCACTCATGAAAAATCCAGAGCTTTTGCATGAAGTTCACACTTCAACAGCGCAAGCACTTGGTTTAAGCGACAGTAAAGCACTAGAGGCAGCCGGCGAAAGTGTGTCTGTATCCTAATAAGCAGGTCGAATAAAGGGCTGTGACCGAAAGATCAAGCATATAATATAATGATAGTATACGAGTTTTACGACTCTATGAAAAAGGACTTCTCACTTTTGGTGGGGAGTCTTTTTCCTATGTAAGAGAGAAAAGATGCGGTCAAAAACGGCATTTCCTGACTTCTTAAGAAGATCACTTCTGTCATATCGTCTTTAAAACTGGGCAAACAGTAAAAAATTTAAAGTGCAATCAAATATTTGTCATAAGTGAGTGAAATCTTTAGGCTTTGTTAGCATAAAAAGAAGAAAATCCCCTTAGTGAAGGCCAGCTAAGAGGATTTTCTTCATTATTTATTATTTTCTAGCAATTTTCTTTAGACGTCCTGCAATTGGTACAACAATAAGACCAGCGGTGACAACCTGCATTACATTTCCCGGAATAGAGCCGAATGGCTGTACCCAGTTAGCATAAAGGATAACTTCAGCAAAATAGTAGCCTACAATTTTTATCAACAAGGCAGCGACAATTGCCAGGGTATTGACAACCGCTCTTTTGCCGGGCATCTTTTCAGAGATAAGACCAGCTACAAATCCCATTGCACCTACGATAACGAATGTAAACGGCGCCCATATGGTCCAGCCGGAGAAAAGATCAAATAATGCCATTCCGAAGGCACCTGCTACAGCTCCTGTTTTTCGGCCGTAAACGAGGGCTGCTATAAAAAGAGGCACGTTCCCCAAATGAATGAGGCCTCCGTTGCCCATGATTGGGAGCCTGATGTTAATAAACATGGTAGCTACAAGGGTAAGCGTAATAAACAGCGCATTAATGACGATGGTTCTTGTTTTAGTTTTGGCTGCGCTGGCCGGTGAGAATGTCGAATCCATATGATGACCTCTTTCTTTTTTAAATATTATCATACTCCTAATCGACTACTTAATAAATACCTAATACTATTTTTCTAGTAATAACCATATTAAAAAAGTTCATGGCCATTCAATTAGCTGTAAGGTGAGAATATTTAGCGTCACCATGATTGCTTCTCCTGTATGTAAAATAAGAAGGGCTTTGAAAAGAATAATTAGGCAAAGTGCGTCTTTCCCATTATAAAAAAGCAGGTATCCGAAAAAGGATGACCTGCTTTTATGGGGCTTGCCATTATAGGACTTTAATTGCCAGGCAGCATTCTGCCACCAAAAAAGAGAACACATCCATTTTTGTGTTCTAAACATAAACGAAAGAGAACTTCATTCTTATTTAATACTTTTCATCGACCTTTAATTCCATAATGGTAGAAACATCAGTAAAGCCAAATTGTTCGTACATAGCTTTTGCCGGGTTACCGGCGTAGACATTAAGCTGGATGGTTTTTGCTCCGTGGAGCTGCAGTTGTTTGATAGCTTCTTTCAATAATTCTCTTCCGATACCCGCTTTTCTGTATCTAGGAAAAACATATAATTGGAGAAGGTGCCCCATGTCATGACCCGTCATGACATTTCTATCTACTCCTAGCAAAAGCCAGCCCTTTAGCCGATGTTTGTCTTCCTCGATTAAATAGTAAGCACCATTTTGAATATAGGGCATAAACATCTGGTAAGCAATGTGGGGACTGTTGGCTATGTGCCCCATGGAACTCTCCTGCAGTACATTCCCAGTAAGATGAAGAATATAGTGGGTTTCTAGCTGGTTGGCTTTTCTTATAGTCATCATAGCACCTCAGTAAAAAAGAATGATGGGTGAATAATATATAGCTGAACCGAGCAGCAAATGACTTAAACTGTAAGCACGGTCATTATCGATATCTAGAAACTTAATAAGTAGGATACTTTGACTATCCCCGTGTCATTTATTATCTAATGATTAGTGAGTTCTCTCTTGATTATAGAAACGAATGGAGGACTTTATCATGCTGTACAAATAAAACCTTCTTCCATAATATATGTATTGAAGCGAGTCTTTTAGTGTGCTAGTATAAATATCGACATCACATTACCTTTAATACGGTCCTGAGAGGCTGAAAAGGGCGAATGAATATTGGATATTCTATTTAACTATGCCTATTTATGCCCTTTTGTCCTCTCAGACGAAAGGGTATTTATTTTGTCTAAAATTATCAATACCTCTTTTAAACAAAGTCCTGTGAGGCTTGAAAAGAGAATGGAAAATTATACATCCATTCCCTCAAAAGACAAAAGAGATATGTTTCATCATGAAAAACATGAGAGGGTGTTACAAAATGGATTACCGTAAAAAAACAGTGGTAGCATCAGTAGCTGGTTTAACTTTAGAAGGCATGGATATCATGTTTATTTCTTTTGCGATGTCTATGATTATTGCCGAGTTTCATATTGATTTGGCAACGGGCGGGCTGATCTCTTCCATCACCAATATCGGCATGCTCTTAGGCGGCATGATTTTCGGCGTGTTAGCGGATAAGTTTGGCCGGGTGAAAGTGTTTACTTATACTGTTCTATTATTTGCTGTCGGCACAGCTTTAACAGGGTTGGCAACAAATATGGAACAAGTCTACCTATTTAGATTTATTGCAGGATTAGGTGCTGGCGGAGAATATGGGATTGGTATGGCGCTAGTTGCAGAGGCCTGGCCAAAGGATAAACAAGGGAGAGCTTCTTCTTATGTCAGTGTAGGCGCTCAATACGGTGTAATTCTGGCAGCGCTTTTAAGTGCGGTGATTCTCCCTGTGTTGGGATGGAGAGCCCTGTTCTTCGTTGGAGTGGTGCCTGTTATTTTTGCTGTGATTGTAAGAAGAAACTTGGCAGAATCCCCAGAATGGCTGGCTGCCCAAAAGGATAAAAAAGCAGGTAGTAAAGAGGCAAAAGGAAAGTTAATTCAGTTGTTTGAGTCTCCTCGGACAACGATGACAACTATCGCATTAAGCATTATGGCAACTGTTCAGATTGCTGGCTACAATGGGTTAATGATCTGGCTGCCGTCCATGCTGCAGCAGTCACAAGGGTTGTCTGTTTCAAGCTCGGCTCTTTGGACAATTAGCACAGCAGTTGGGATGATAGTCGGTATGTTGACCTTTGGACAGTTTATGGATCGGTTTGGATCAAAGCGTGCCTTTGGAATTTTCCTTCTTGCTTCTGCTTGCGCGGTGTTTTTATACTCCTATGCTACTGGGAGCGCAGGTGTATTAATAGGCGGTGCTATTGTCGGCTTCTTCTCAAATGGAATGTTTGCCGGATACGGGGCATTAATAAGCAGTTATTATCCGGTTCAAATTCGCAGTACAGCGACGAACACGATTTTTAATTTCGGCAGAGCGGTCGGAGGACTTTCACCTATTCTCGTTGGCTACATCTTACAAAGCTATGATATGACCGTGGCGATGATTTATCTGGCCGCTTTATACTGCATTTCCTTTATGGTTATGCTTACACTTAGAAAAAGGACATTTAGAAATAAACTCACGGCTATACAGCCTATGGAGAAATACGAATTGTAAACTGAAAAAAAGTGTTCATATAACCACCAGCTAAGAGGCGATGGCATCTTTGACTGGTGGTTTTTTGTTGGCTCAATAAGGACCGCTTATTTGGTTACTCTCGAAAAAATCAGATTCCTTATTTGTTGATTTATATTAAAAAGGATATTATTATCATAATTAATAATAAAGAGGTGAATAGAATGAGTAAATCAAATTTAAAAGTAATTTTGCACCCCGTCCGGATGAAAATTATTCAATCATTTGTCCGCAACAAAGAACAGACGGTTCAGCAACTAGCAGAGCGGATTACAGATGTACCGATCCCTTCGTTGTATCGCCATATCAATACGCTCCTTGATGCTGATTTTATTGAAGTAGTGCAAGAAAACCCGGTTCGCGGAACAATTGAAAAGGTGTTTGCGTTAAAACAACAGACGCCTAATGATTTTCTGAATTTATCGAAAGCAGAGCATTTGGATTTATTTACTACGTTCGTAGCCCAGTTAATTAGCATGTACGACCAGTATTTAAGCGGGGATAATGTCGATTTGCAAAAAGACGGCGTGAGCTACCGTGTGGCGGAGCTGCATGTTACCGACGAGGAGTTCAGAGAACTGGCTGTCAAAATTGGTACGTTAATTATGGAGGCTGTTCAGAATGAACCATCACCAGAGCGGAAGGTAAAACAATTAGCAACCATCATTATTCCCGAGGGGGAGAAGTCATGATTGAAACAGAGGTTATTCTTGAAAAGGACATTTTTGCGACGCTCGCATGCCCGGAACAAGAAGGAGCATTCCCGGCTATTTTATTGATTGCTGGCTCTGGTCCGATTGACCGTAATGGAAACGGACCCAAAGGGAAGTATCAAACTTATTTGTATCAAGAATTAGCCCACTTTTTCACAGAACTCGGCTTTATCACGCTGCGCTACGACAAGCGTGGAGCAGGAAAGCGGAGTGGAAGCTTGATAAACGCGGGCTTGTCTGATCTTTTGCATGATGCTAAAGCAGCCGTCACTTTTTTGCAGACACAGCCAAACGTGTCAGCTGTGATTGTGTGCGGTCACAGTGAAGGCACTATTTTGGCAACAGACATTGCTGCAGAGATGACCGTGGATGGCTGCATGCTTCTCTCTGGAGGTGTTGATAACTTAATGGAGGCACTTTATCATCAACGTCAGCAGGCCTATCGGGAACTGTTTGCCATGCCGGGATGGAAAGGCTGGTTGAACCGGAAACTGAAAGTAGATGAAAAAAATGAAAAAAAGACGGAAAAAATATTTCAAAAAATAAAGCAATCAAGCCGTGATACGATTCGAATTCAGGGGGTGCGGCAGCCGGCGAAATGGTTCCGTGAGCACGAGGCCTATAATACAAGAGCAGCTTTGCAGAAAGTGACCTGTCCCGTTTTTGCATTGCATGGTGACAAGGATCCGCTTGTGGAAAGTTCTGTATTGGAGGAATTGGCCGGGCTTGTACAAGGAGAGAGCGAGTATCATATTGTTAAAGGCATGGAGCATGGCCTGCGAAAGCAAAAGGAGCCGAAGAACATTTTGCAAATGAAAAAGTTGATGAAAACAATTTTAGAGCGGCCGCTTCATAAAGAAGGGTTACAGCTAATGGCTGCATGGTTGGAGAGATATGTTACGAGTGGCCATAAATCTGTCTGAGTTACTAGAGTTGTGTTGAAATGTAAAGTTTAAAAGATCAGAAAATGAATGGCAGGAAAGGAAGCAGATGCAGCCTTGAGATTTTCCGTTTCTTTACATGAGGATTCAGGCGTACTGCTCCCAATAGAAGATATTGATAAGTTATCAAGAAAAATAAATAACAGAAATAAGAATGAACAAGAGCCTTTACATGAAGAAGGCTCTTTAATGTTATGAGAGCTGATTCTCAAAGTTTCTAAACTGGCGATAAACATAGAAAGGTATACTAGCCCTGAGCTTTCAAGTGCAGAAATTCGTTAATCACTTGAACATAGTCATCCTTTGGATAGTCTTTATATAAAGTGCTTGATAATCGAATAGGATCGCCAAAAAAATATCTTTCATATTGGGTTTGTCTTGTGCCAAACGAACTCATGGTAAGGTCCCAGGCCAAACGAAATATTTTGATCCGGTCCTCCGCTGTTTTACTGGCTCCTTGCAGGTACTGGTCGAGATCGGCTCTAATAGCTGAATGAAAGGCTTTTTCTGTTGGCAAAGAAACCATCCCGCTGGCTCCGATTAACTGGATAATCTCACTAAAGCGAGGATAAATCTTAGGAAAAACATTACTAGCCACCTGAAGTGGAATAAAGCTAGGCCGCATAGAGCCCCATTCATCGAGCTTTGCATCATTCTCTGACTTCTCTAATAATGCCTTCATTGTCTCAAGACCGATAATGATCTCTGACAGCTTTTCTTGAATATGTTGATATTCACTAACATTAATTGTTTCAATAAGCAGCTCAGCCATGCCTAAAATAAATTCAGTTTTAACGATCTGTCTAGTGACTACTTGATGTATAGCAAAGGGAGAGAAAGAGCTGTGAGCAAAGAAGGTGTTGGCGGCTTCCATATTATCGTAAAAGAATACCCGATCCCAGGGAACCAATACGTCGTCAAAGACAAGGATAGAATCCATCTCTTCATAACGAGAACTGAGTGGATGATTAAAAAGAGATTCCCCTCCCACCAGGGTGTCACGGCAAATAAATTTCAATCCTTTTGTGTCAGAAGGGATGGAAAAAGCAAAGGCTTCATCACAGAAAAACCTAGGGGCATTGAACACCAATACTTCATCAGTTAATCCTCCTTGAGTAGCCAAGAGACGAGCCCCTTTAATGACTAGGCCTTCTTTATTTCTATCAATCACTTTAGCGGAGATGGGCTCATCGGAGCATTCGATATAGACTTGGGAACGGTTGACCTGAGGTGTAATAAACGTATGTGTAAACGAAAGATCTTTTTCTCGTGCCAATTTATATAATGATTGAATATTCTCTGGAAAACAATTGGCTTTGCCTGTTAACAATTCTGAAGAAGAGGCAAAGCTCATCAAAACAGTGTTCAAGTAGTCAGGGCTTCTTCCCATCATACCTCCAGTGTGCCTTGCCCAACGTTCCGTCATTTTCCGCCGTTTCATTAAGTCTTCTTTTGTTTTAGGCTGCAGGTAGGACAGCCCGATCGATTCCTTGGTTTCTGGGGAAAGAAAAGTCATCTCTTCTTTTAAATGGGGATCACATTGTAAATCATAGAGGGAAGCTTTTGTCTGAAGAAGTCCTTTAAAGGCAGGGTGCTCAGAGATCTTTCCCTCGATTTTTTCACCGTCAAACCAAATTTCAGTATTCAGTTGATCCAAGCGGCTAATAAAGTCTTTTCCGTTAATAGCTCCCACGTCATCACTCCCTCAATTTATTGAGAATTCCCAAAATGCATTCAGCTATTGTTTCATTTTATTAGCTAACATGCTAGTCTGTTCCGTATTTTTTAAAAGTGAAAAGCTTTGTTTTAAATAGCCAGCAAATATGAATAGTTAGGGTGAATGTCCAAATTAGGCAGCCAGGAGGAAGGAATATAGTGAATAGACATTTAAGTTACAGGAGAGCATCAGCTTGCTGTTGGGGGAGCATCAATCAATTGGTTTATTTATATAAGGGCTAACGTGTTTTTTTAGGATAAAAGCAAATCCGCCGCCGATAAAAATTCGACAGCGGATGGATAAAGAGCTATTGTGCAACGTGTCGTCAAGCTCTACGCTTCTACTAAGGAGTGATCATTAAAGTAAATAACTTCTGTAAGTATTTTATAACCTTGAATTCTTTTAAAAGCTTCTTTTGCTTCTTTTTGAGTATCAAATTCAAATACAGTTAAATTGCTTTTAGAATGAACAGTGATGATCCACATAGCAAGTTTCCTCCATACATAATAAAGTTCCTCCTGTAGACTCTGCATCGCTACATGAAGATTTGACTTTTTCTCTTTTGTCTGATTAGCTGCGCAACAGAAAACTTCTTCTTTTTGCAAATTCTTTTGTGTCTTTCCCTATCAAGATGTGTCTTTCAATTAACTGGATTTTTATTTTATTTGTTTAAATTCCCTAATCAACCGTTAATTTTTTATAAGTTTAAACAAATTATATAGTGGGGTCAACACCTTTTTTGAGATAAAATTGAATATTCTTTTAACGCTGAAAATGAAAGGCCTTTCAATAATGGAAGGAGATTTTTACTTGTTCAAGAGTGAAAAGCAAGGTGGATAAAAGAAAGAGAAAAACAAGAGAATAGGTAATGACCTGTTTATCCCAAATGCTTTTAAAGACTTATTAGAAATTCACTTTGATGACAGTTAAATACTGGCGGGAGGGCTATCAACAGAAAGGAAGTGGCTGCACTTCTTCAGTTAGTACTTCAGAGTCTATTGTGGTACCTATCAAGCAATTTAGTAAAATTCTATGTCTTTTCTATTCGCGTTTAAATTACATAAGATCATTGAATAAAATATAAGAATCAATTGGAAACGAGAGGGGGAATAACTTAGAGGACTAAGAGGATAGACAGCTTACACACCTTTAAAAAAGATAATGAATGGATTCCGGTTGGCTCCTGCAATAATCACAGGGAGGGAAGAATAATCAATTACCGCTTTTGTGATATAATATTATGTCTAGAAAATAATATATACAGGAGGGTCCCATGTCACAGTTAGACACTACATCTCAACATCAACAATCAGAACAGCGGAAAACACTGTGGTTTGTGGTTGCGTTTATACTCATTGCAGCTGCTGGGTTACTTTATGTAAAATGGTGGCCTTATTATAATAAATCTATTTTATCCGCTCATACACATTCCATCGGCTCTTCTATTTTAGGGAATCTATCGGATGTCACGCCTTCGTGGAAGTCGGCTGTGGATTACGCAATTGTTTATTTTTCATCCGTATGGAAAGCAGCGGTTCTCGGCATCCTGCTAGGATCTTTGCTGCAAGTATTACTTCCGACACAATGGCTTCTTAAATTTCTTGGAAAATCATCATTTGGCAGCACTGCCATTGCGGGAATGGCTGCTGTCCCAGGTATGATGTGCAGCTGCTGTGCAGCTCCGATCGCCGTTGGCCTTCGCAAAAAAAATGTTTCTGTTGGAGCAGCGCTTGCTTTCTGGATCGGCAATCCGATGATTAATCCAGCTACACTTATTTTCATGACATTTGTCTTATCATGGAAATTTACATTGTTGCGTCTTGTGTTCGGTTTAATTTTAACGTTTGGTGTTAGTTACTTGGCGAACCGATTTGTGAAAGATGTCGAGCCGGTTGATATAGAACAAATGATGGTAGAAGAGAAACCAGAAGGAAGTTTTTTAGCAAGATGGCTGAAGAGCGCAGGAAGCATGCTTCTTTATGTGGTACCAGCATATATACTGTCCGTGCTGCTTTTAGGAGCCGGGCGTGTGTGGCTATTTCCGCAATTAAATGAAGGAGAAGCGGATAGCCTCATGGCTATCATTTTGTTTGCGGTTGCCGGCATGCTGTTTGTCATTCCAACGGCTGCCGAGATTCCAATCATTCAAACATTTCTCTCTGTCGGGATTGGCAGCGGTCCAGCGGCGGCCCTGTTGATTACATTGCCAGCTGTTAGTCTGCCGTCTCTATTAATGGTAGCTAAATCATTTCCAAAAAAAGTATTGGTTTTTGTCATCATGTCAGTTGTTATCCTTGGCATAGCAGGCGGCATAGCAGGGAAATGGCTTTTATAAATTCAGGAGTAGACCAATGCTAACAACCTCGAAGAATAATAGATCAAGATTACTTAAACAGTCTTAGCTTCCAATTTGAATCAAATAAAGGATGGAAAAGAGAAAAAGCAGCCGATAATCATCGGCTGCTTTTTCGTTGTGTATTTTTCTGTAAATGTTCTCTTGATTTATGAATAACTTCAGTCCTTGTTTGCAAGATTTAATTAAAACATGCGCTCATTACAACAAATCATTTTCAGCTTTATGCGTACAGTTAGAGACTATGGGTGAATGTATTGGGTCTTAATCCCTATAAAATATTAGATAAAAAGAACGAAATATATAGTGTGTTTTGTGAAAAATAGCTATTGATCAAGTCTAATGAACTAAATAAAAAAATATATAAACCTAAAGAACTGATAAGCAATCGTTAATTGTTTTTAAGGGGCTGGGTTTGTAAAGGGAGAACGAGATGCAGCTTTTGAAAATATACATGGTAAGTTTCTTAACGGTTATCCTTGTATCCGTTTTTGAATGTTCTACTGTAGAGGCAGAAGAAAGTAAAAGTTATGGAATAGCTGATAAGACAACGGAATTGCAGAATGAATTAATCCATTCTGCGGGCAAGGTAGTAGTATTGCCCGCAGGAAGTTCGTTTAAGGTTAGTGGCTTAACAATACCAGATAATACAACTGTTATTGGCTATGGTGCCAAAATCTATAACGATACAAAGCATAGGACTCTTTTAACAGTAGGCAATGGGGTGAAAATATATGGTTTGGAACTCCAGGGAGCAGGCAATAAAGCCGCTGATACGGCAGGGGTCGGCATAAAGATTAAAGGAGCCAAAGCAACAAGCTATGTTAGAAATGTTGTCATCGAGGATTGTTTTATTCATGATATTGGCTTTTACGGAATTGAAGCCCAATTTGCCGAGGGAGTATCTGTAAAGAACACAGTGATCGAGGATGTTGGCTATGCTGGTATCGGTGGATTATCTGTAAAGAATACGCATATCAACAAAAGTCATATTAAAAGAGTTTCTCCGGGAGTAAAGGGAAATGCTTATGGCGTGTTTTTTTCAAGGGCAGGTGCTAACAACAGTAATTTGCGGGACTATCCCCGAAGCATGAACAGCTCGGTAACTAACACTATTATCGAAGACATTCCTCTATGGGAGGCGCTGGATACTCATGGTGGAGAAAATATTACTTTTAACTACAATACCATCAAGAATACAAAAGTCGGCATAGCATTCGTTAATGCAAAAGGCAACGAGGGGAAAGAAGTGTTCGGCTCCCAGAAATGCACGGCAAAAGGCAATAAAATTGATGGGATTGGCAAGGGATATGGGATCGTTGTGGCAGGTGCATCTTCTAATCATGCCAGGGATTGTACAATTGAGAACAACCAAATAAAAAATGCAGGACAGCAGGGAAACACGATTTCAGGTGCCATCCAAGCTTCCTATACACAGAATTTGATAATAAAAGGAAACTCTTTGATAAATTGCTATGCCAATGGTATCCATCTATACATTCGTAATAAACAATTTATGGTGACTAAGAACACGATACAGGATGTGCAAGACCGCTCATATGTAGCGACGTCTGCTATTGCTTTTCGTTCCAATTACAATGAAGGGACGATTTCAGAAAATATTCTTAGCAGGAAAAACAAGTCACTAAACAAGTATGTGGCGGCTCGGGGTATTAATATAAGTATAAAAACAAACATGAAGCTATGGATTGGAAAGAATACAAATACTTGTGTAATTCCAATAGCTGGAGGGGACGGCAGACATGTGACGCTTGCTGCTCCTTTATAGAGCACTTTATATTTTAAGTGTGAAATAATAGGAGGAAATATAGAATTACAAAGAAAAGAAGTGTGTAGTTAAAGAACCCGAATTCTCAGTGATTAAAAAGAGAATTCGGTTTTTTTACTTTATGACGTATGGATTCTGCACCAGTAGAGTAAGAGATGGAAAGTGCATATGGGAATTTTTACATGACAGCTATATAATAAAAATGGAAGATTATTTCTGATGAAGTTACTATATAGCACGCGTAAGTGTTCTTTGCATTTGTTGTATAGCAGGCGGGATATCTATTCCAATCATATAAATTTTCTACATGGGGTGTGCGGTTACATGAGTATTTTACAAATAAGTGAGATAGAGATGAATAAAGGAAATACAATTATTTTTCCGAAGATTCATTTAGTTGTGCAAAAGGGGGAGTCGGTCGCCATCCAATGTAATAGCGAAGTAGGAAAACAATTAATCAACATGATTATTGGACAGGCGCCGCTTTCGAATGGGGAAATTTTATTGGAGGGATTGCCTTTAACCCATGATTTTAAAAGCATAGCGAAGCGTATCGGAATTTTCCTGCTGGATGAGGCATTGTACGATCGATTGACACCGAAGGAATATCTGAATTTCTTTAAAAAGCTATATAACGTGGAGGTGGAGATAGGTGGGCTCCTTCATAAAGTTAGCTTAATTAAGAAAGAAAAAATTAAAATTATCAACCTGTCTTATTCAGAAAAGAAAAGGCTACAGCTTGCCAGAGCTATCTTACATCAGCCGGATTTGCTGCTCATGGAAGAGCCTGACCAAAATATTGATATTGAGAGCAAGATTATTCTGCAAAGAGTGATAGAAGATTTTACAGAACAAGGCAAATCCGTTTTAATAACAACAAATAATTTTGAAAGTGCCATATCTATAACCAATCACTTGTATCGTTTAAATGAACAAGGCTTAAAGAAAATTGAAGTGATAGAGGAAGAAAATAAAGAGGCCCCTTCATCTTTGCAAGAAGATGATTCTATGGACCTTCAAAAAATGGATGAAGAGACGGCGCTGTCACTTCCTAACGACACAGAACAAAGTGAAGAAGAAAAAACTTCAGTCCGTAAGCAGCTGAGGATTGAAAAGATTCCAGCAAAAATGAACGAAAAAATTGTTCTGTTTGATCCAACAGAAATTGTCTTTGTTGAGAGCAATGAAGGAATGTCTCAGCTTCATGTAAATGGGGAAGTCTTTCCTTGTTCTATTACACTAAACGAGCTATCTGATCGCCTACAGCCATTTGGTTTTTTTCGGTGTCATCGATCGTATATTGTTAATTTACAAAGAGTCCGTGAGGTAATCACGTGGACTAGAAACAGCTATAGCTTGATTCTTGAAGATTCACAGAAAAGCTCTATTCCCCTATCTAAAGGAAAGTTGAATGAGCTGAAGGATATTATCGGAATCTAACTTTACACACACATAAAAGAGTGAATTTTGGGTGAGAAATCTGCTCCATTCAGCTGAAAAATAACGCCATTTAACTACTCCTATACTCTTTTTACCTTGATGTTACTGCATCTATCCATTGTTGCAGATAAGATTGAGTCAGGAAAACGGAAATGAGAAAAGGGGTAAATGGAATGGGAAATGTTATCGAAGTAAAAGAACTTGTTAAATCATTTGAAAATAAAATCGCCTTAAAAAACGTAAACTTTAAAGTAAAAAAGGAGAAACGATTGGCTTTTTAGGCCCGAGTGGTTCCGGAAAAACGACAACGATAAAAATTTTAACAGCACAGTTGAACCCGACTGCCGGAGAAGTCACAGTGTTTGGAGAACCGATACATAAATTAAAAGATCCCGCCTATATGAAGAGAATTGGCATCTTAACGGATAATAGCGGACTTTACGAGCGGCTTAGCATCTACGATAACCTTTCGTTGTATTGTGATTTGTACGAAGTAAAGAAAAGCAGAATTAATGAAGTGCTTGAATCTGTCAATCTATTGGAAGAGAAGAGAAAGTTAATTTAAAAGCTGTCCAAAGGGATGAAGCAGCGAGTCACATTGGCACGGGCCATCTTACATAAACCGGACCTGCTTTTTCTCGATGAACCAACTTCGGCTTTAGACCCAGTCAATACCAGGCATATTCATGAAGGGTTAAAAAAATTGAACCAAGAAGGAACCACTATTTTCTTAACAACTCACGATATGCAAGAAGCAGAAGGGCTTTGCGATCGGGTGGCTTTCTTAAATAATGGTGAAATAAGGCTGCTTGATACGCCACAAAATGTAAGAGCACAGCAGAAAAATACATCCATATTATTGTTGTTAAAGGGAGGCCGTGCAGTCGTCGTTAATAAAGATGGTGAGGGCGCAAAGGAAACCTATGAATATATGAAAACGGAGCAACTTTTAACGATTCATTCCAATGAGCCGACACTTGGAGATATTTTTGTACGTTTAACAGGGAGGAACTTATGATGATATTTTCATTGAAGCGAGTAAATGCAATATTTGTAAAGGACTGGAAGGACTTGCAAAGAAATTCCTATGTTTTATTTACCTTAGCCTTGCCTTTAGTTTTTGCTGCATGGCTCGGACGGATAGGGGAAGACAACGCTCTTTTGGCGACCTACCCAATCAACCTATCTCTCGTTATTGCAGGTGCCTTTATTCAAGCAGCTATGGTGGCTGAGGAAAAAGAAAAAAATACATTGAGAGGGCTATTATTATCACCGGCCAGTACAGTAGAAATCCTCATAGGAAAAAGTGCATTATCCGCTGTTATGACGATTATTGTTATTATTGGATCCATCTTTCTGTCCGACTATAAAACCCCTTCATTGCCACTGTTTTCATTTAGTATATTATTGGGATTAATGATCTATTTGGCTATCGGAACAATTCTTGGTTTGCTTTCAAGAACAGTTATGGAAACGAGCATTATTGGAATGCCGGTATTGTTAATCTTTGGCATGAGTTCGATGCTTAAATCAATGATTGAAAATGACATGCTCTTGCGTATGATTAGTTATTTGCCAAATGAGCAATTAAATACGATTTGGTCTCATTTAAGCAATGGAGCCGGCTTAAGAGTCGTCCTTGAGAACATGATGATACTGCTGGTATGGGCCATCGTCTCATTTTTTATTACCGTTCTTATCTACAAAAAGAGAAGGATTGATTAAGGAATAGGCTGAGCGATGAAAGGGAGTGCGACAAGCTGAAGTAAAGCTTTGGGCTGTCAAGAGAAAGGTGAAAGCTGCTCTTGATGGGAAGAGATAAATGATAACTCGTAAGCAGGTCACTTGATAAAAGTGCCTGCTTTTTGTTTTTACTGCTTTCGCTTTTCTAAAAAAGAGCAAGACTTTATAAACTAATGATATCGAGTTAAATATTTTTTGGACTTTCCACATATAAATAGGTTGCTATGAGAAAAAGCTAGGCGGAAAGGTGGGAATCTATGGTTATTGGGCTATCTATTGTACTGCTGCTTGTGTTGCTTCTGCCTTTCTTCGTGAAACAGGTGGAAGAGAATTTAGAAGTATTTTTGTTTCTTACGGGTTTTTTAGCGGCTATTATTGGCCAAGTGTTGGACAGGTCTCTGCTGACTAAGGCATTGAAAGATCCGATCAACATCACTATAGCCGTTTTGGCAGCAGGACTGTTGTTTAAATGGCTGCGGACGCCTTTAGAAATCGGAATTCACCGGATTAGCAGGATGATGCCTTTTCGATTGTTTATTGCGATGATCATTATTATATTGGGCTTGCTGTCAAGTGTGATTACTGCAATCATTGCCGCCCTTATTTTAGTTTTAATTGTTAGCGTTTTGAACCTTGATCGCCAGTCGGAGGTTCGGCTTGTCGTCTTAGCCTGCTTTTCGATTGGGCTCGGAGCCGCTTTAACACCGATTGGAGAACCGCTTTCAACCATTGCCATCAGCAAGCTGGGAGAGGATTTCTTTTATCTTCTGCGGTTGATGGGACCTGAAGTGTTAGCAGCCGTTTGGCTGTTGGGGCTTCTTTCTATGTTCGTTGTGCATCCAAAAAGGAACCAGCAAGGTCTAAATGATAATCAAAAGAGTGAATCATATGAAGAAATCATCGTCCGAACGATTAAAATTTATTTGTTTGTCATGGGGCTGACCCTTCTTGGTGCAGGATTCGAACCGTTAATTAATCGTTATCTGCTAGACGTTCATACAGGCATCTTATATTGGATCAACATGATCTCAGCTATCCTTGATAATGCCACTCTCAGCGCTGCTGAAATTAGCCCTTCCATGGAAGGGGAAACAGTAAAAGCGATTCTACTCGGCCTTCTTATCAGCGGAGGGATGCTTGTGCCCGGCAATATTCCAAATATCATTTCAGCTGGAAAACTAGGAATCACCAGCAAGGAATGGGCAAAATTTGGACTGCCTGTTGGGCTCTCGTTCATGGTTGTTTTCTTTGTTGCTCTGACCTTTTTATAAGACTGATGAGAGAAAGCTTAAGAAAATTTTCTTAAGCTTTTTTTTATTGATCAACATTGTATTTTAATTATGCCTTTAAGAAGAGGAATTTCCGTCAGCCTACCAATGTGGAAAACAGACTTTATCTAGATTGAGGGCTTTTTCTTTTTTTTATTGGGTAAAGTAACTAGTAATGAGTTGATCAAGGGCTCGGAGAGGTTCATCCTCCAAGCAGTCACTACTTCTTTTCAATGAAGAGAGGGCACTTTCCACAAGAAATTTTCGCGGGTTCTTAGAGTGAAGAATCTCGTCCTGGATAAAGTCCAGCAACTCCATATACTTGTGCTTCTCTTCCTTCCGCTTTACATCCTTTTTCAGTGTTAAGATGGCGTCGCACAGCTTCTGTTGAAAAGTTTGGTCGGTCTTTTCACAGTCCGGTAGCCACCTGTCTAGAAACTCAGGAGGAATTAACTGATCTTTTGATTCCGCTACTTCATTCACCATGTTTACTACCCGCAATACACTGTAACGCACTGCTTGGTGAATGCCGGTGCCTGATTCCTGCACCAAAGTATAATATTTGAGAGTTTGATGCAAAATTCCGATAAGCATAATTGCACAATCAAACAAATAAGGGTGCTTGCTTTCATCAAAAATGTCTACTAACCGTTTGTACATCCAGCGGATAGTGAGTAACTGTCCTCTCTTCATAAATTGTTTGAGATCTGTGTCATTTGTAACGATTACTTCCTCAAAAAGAGAGATTAACTTAGTAGTTCTATTCGTTTTCATATGTAATTCAATTTGTTTAATGAAAATGTCAATGTCAGAAGGGTCCTGGCCAATAAGTAGCTCATTTCGTTCTTTTTCAAGCTGCTTATAAATGGTCTTGAAAAGAGCCATGAGCAGCTCATTTTTGGAGGAAAAGTAATTATAAAACGTTCCTTTGGAAATCCCGCTATAGTCTAATATGTCTTGGATAGATGTAGCTTGAAAGCCTTTCTCAACAAATAACTGATGGGCCATTTTTATAACATGCTGCTTTCTATCGTTCATTTAATCACCTTTATAGTTAGTTGGACTCGCTGTCCAAATATTATAGTACATCATTTTTCAGACTAGTACAAACTCTGTAAAAAAGGCGGTTTATATGTTGCGGTATTTGGACTTATGGTATATGATATCTTTTGTGTGAAACGATGGTACAAAATTATGGACCGAATGTCTATCATCTATGGAGGGAAATGAATGGATCAATCGATAAAAAAGACTAATCGTCCAAATTACGGAATTCTTGCTGTTTTGATGATTGGAGCTTTTATTGCATTTTTAAATAACACACTTCTCAATATTGCACTGCCTTCAATCATGAAGGATTTAGACGTAGGAGCCTCAACGGTTCAGTGGCTGACGACAGGGTTCATGTTAGTGAATGGAATTATGATTCCAACCACTGCCTTTTTGATTCAAAAATATTCTGTGCGCCGGCTATTCCTGGTCGCTATGGGCTTATTTACCATCGGAACGATCATTGCTGGAGTAGCTCATGTGTTCCCGCTTTTACTGATGGCACGCATGGTTCAAGCCTCTGGTTCAGCAATTATGATGCCGCTTTTGATGAACGTGATGCTCGTTAGCTTTCCAATAGAAAAAAGGGGGGCTGCAATGGGGGTGTTTGGCTTAATTTTAATGGCTGCACCAGCGATTGGCCCAACTTTGTCAGGCTGGATTATTGAACACTATCATTGGAGAATGCTTTTCCACTTTGTGACACCGATCGGAATTGTTGTTCTCTTGATTGGCTTCTTTTTGCTTAAAGATAAAAAAGATAAAGTGGACATTCGCCTTGATTTATTTTCTTTGCTCCTATCTAGCGTAGGATTCGGTGGTCTGTTGTATGGCTTCAGTTCTGCGGGAAGCAAAGGATGGGGTAGTCCACAAGTGTATGGAACAATCCTTATAGGGGCTATTTCGCTAATATGGTTTATTTTGCGGCAATTAAAGATGGAACGGCCAATGCTTAACTTTAAAATCTTTAAGTACCCGATGTTTGCCTTATCATCGTCTATCACAATGGTTGTTAACATGGCGATGTTTTCTGGTATGCTGTTGATTCCTATTTACGTGCAGACCATTCGGGGAATTTCTCCGATGGATGCCGGTCTGATGATGCTGCCTGGAGCGCTTGTCATGGCTCTTATGTCTCCTGTTACAGGAAGGTTATTTGATAAGTTCGGCGGTCGCATTTTAGCCGTTACCGGATTAACCATTACAACCATTACGACTTATTATTTCAGCAAATTGGCGCTGGATACAACATACACCCACTTAGTTATATTAAATGCTATCCGAATGTTTGGTATGTCGATGGTGATGATGCCTGTTTCAACAAATGGTTTAAATCAATTGCCAACACGTTTCTATCCACACGGTACTGCAATGAATAATACGTTGAATCAGGTGGCAGGTGCCATCGGTACAGCGCTGCTGGTCACGGTGATGTCTACCCGTACAGAAACACATGCGGAGGAACTGGCTGCTAATGCAATGAAGCATGCAACTGTCCAGCCATCAGAAGCGGCCATTGCTGGAATGAAACAGCAAATTGCGATGAAAGCCATGCTGGAAGGCATTAATGATGCCTTCTTTGTATCAGCTTTAATTGCTGCTGTTGCACTTGTTCTGGCCCTCTTTATTAAGCGTTCTAAGCAGGCAGAAGATCCATTAAAGGGAAGCCCGCAAAGCAAAAGAACTAGACAAGAGCTGGCAGAAGGATAAGTCGTTCGCTTCATTCCAAGCAGCAGGTGTGTAAGAGAAGATTGAGAGCTATCTTTTTCAAGATAGCTCTTTATTTATGGAGAAACAGGATTATAAAAGGTGGTATATAAACCTCGAAATTTTGATTATAACTTGTTTATTCGTGGAAAGATGAGAGTAAATATAAATTAGAATCAACAGGATAGAGGGGGCTCCTATGGCTGCTGAAATGAATACTCAAGACATTCATCGAAACCGTGATATTTATTCATCAAAAAATTTGTGGTCCGGCTTTTTGTTTGGGGTGGGCTTCATTGCTTTTTTTGATGAAGCTGTTTTTCACCAGCTGCTTCACTGGCACCATTTTTACGATAAATCGACTACAGATATTGGCCTAGTTTCTGACGGTTTGTTCCACGCGTTTAGCTGGTTTGCCACGATTGGCGGTTTGTTTTTATTCGCTGATCTTCGCCGAAGGAAGGCTTTATGGCTTACAAGGTGGTGGGGTGGCGTCTTGCTTGGAGCTGGAGTTTTTCAGCTTTACGATGGGACGATCCAGCATAAGGTTATGCGCATTCATCAAATTCGCTATGTGGAAAATGTGCTGGTTTATGATGCGATTTGGAATGTTACAGCCATTGCTATGATTGTAATTGGTGTTGTTCTTCTTTTTCGCACGCGACCCAAACAATCATTAGAAGAGAGAGCTCAACATGAGTAGTTATACAGATATTTGTTATACTGGCGGGCAACTGGCGGGGATTGTTCCACAAGTGCTTCTGATGCTCCCCTTTCTACTCGTTCTATTTCTCTATCTTTTAGCTGCCCTAGTTTCTAACCGCCGGCACAGGAAATGGCCATTATTTCGTACATGTTCTTGTATTGTAGGTGTCCTGCTGGCGGTTTGTTCTGTAGCTGGTCCACTTGCAGAACGGGCTCATATCGACTTTACAGCACATATGACGGGGCATTTGTTTCTCGGCATGGCCGCTCCGCTTTTTCTTGTGCTCGCTGCACCGATGACCCTGATGCTGCGGACACTGCCGGTACATTTAGCGAGAAGGTTCGTACGTTTGTTAAAAAGTTGGCCGATTCAGCTCCTTAGCAATCCGGTAGTCGCCTCTTTGCTTAATGTTGGAGGGTTGTGGGTTCTTTACACCACTGACTTATATACGGCGATGCATCAGAACATTCTCCTTCACTTATTTGTTCACATACACGTATTTTTGGCTGGCTATCTTTTTACTGCCGCCATGATTTATATTGATCCAATGCCCCATAGAAAAAGTTTTATATATAGAGCGATTGTGCTGATTATCGCTCTAGCTGGTCATGGCATCTTATCTAAGTATATTTATGCGCATCCTCCGATTGGTGTTGCCGAAGGGCAAGCAAAAGCTGGAGGGATCTTAATGTACTATGGCGGCGATGCAATTGATCTGATACTTGTTTTTATTCTTTGTCTGCAATGGTACAGATCGGCTCGTCCTAGAGAGTATGTAGAGGGAAGGATACCGGAAGCTACCTAAATAGTCTCAAGAAGGTGGACAAGGGGATCGTTAACTTTGGCTCACCTTCTTTTTCTTAGGGCTTACTAATAAATTTGCGTTTTTAACGTACATACTATGGGAAATGAAATAGGTAAAGAAAGCGGAAAAAGATTCGAGAATAAGAAAGGGGAGGACAGTGTGAATGAATTCTTACGATTGTTGAAATCCGGAAGTAAATCGGCTTTATGGGCAACAATTGTTAATACGATTGTTGCTCTTATTAAAACGGCAGCTTACCTCATTACAGGAAATGTCGCTATGTTTGCTGAAATGATGCATAGCTTTGGAGATGCAGCGAATCAGTTGTTCGTTTTTATCGGTTCCTCATTAAGTAAAAAAGCCCCGACGGAAAGATTTCCAGGAGGGTTTGGCCGGTTAGTCAATCTTGTGCTTTTAGGTGCTGTGTTAGTTGTAGGTGTATTGGCTTATGAAACTATTAAGGAAGGTGTTCATCATATTTCAGAGGCAGCCCATTCTGAAGACTGGCTCTGGTTAAATATTGCTGTGCTTGGAGCGGCTGCCGTCTTAGAAGCCACCGTTCTTTATAAGGCAATGAAAGAAATTACAGAGCATCTCCCTCCAGAAAAAGTCAAAGGTTTTAGAATGATCCCTGAGAGCTATAAGCATGTAAAAAGTGCCAAGCCAGCCACAAAGCTAGTCTTTTTAGAAGATAATGTGGCTGTTGGCGGTGCGCTGCTTGCTTTGATTGCTATTATTATCGCTACTTATACACCCTTTCACAGCGCTACAGGATATGCCTCCATTATTATTGGAGTGATGCTGATCTTAGTTGTCGGTCGGATATTTTTGGATAATGCGGCAGGAGCGCTTGGCGTCGCAGATGTTAAACTGCAAGCAAAAATTGGCGCTCGGGTTCTTCAGCATCCACAAGTGAAAGATATTCAAGACTTAGATGTGATTAAAGAAGGGGACGACTTTCATGTGGAGCTCCGGCTGGAAGTAGATCCAGAAATGACAATTAAAGTAGCAGATGATATTCGAGATCATATTGAAGAAAATATTAAGAAAAACGTAGCCAATGTGACAGATGTGATTATTGAATTTGATGAAGATGATCGTGTCACTACGTGGCCTGGTCCAGTGAAGTAAGCAGCTTTTCTGTTTACTTGCGGGAAGAGGGGATCATGTTTCGAATTAGCGCTTGACACAAGTTATGTACTGAATTATTATATTAGTATAAACTCAATATTCCTTTTAAGGGGAGTAGCTTTTACAGCAAAGTCGTCATTACAGAGCAGCCCGCTCTCGGCTTTGTTGGCAGCGATGAACGTTGTTAGCAAGACCTTACCAAACGGTAGAGGTCTTTTTTGTTGTATAAGGCCTGTACCGATGGTGGTACAGGCCTTTTTAGTTTACCTGCTAAGTGTGTGTAACTAACCAGTCTATTAAGTGAGGAGGGAAAACATGAAGAAAGATGTTTATTATTCCAACGAGCGGTGGAAAAGAACGAAGAATAGCTAAAAGATCAGTCTTCTATAAAAAATTGAGAAGAAATTGGAAGAGAAATATGCAGACACTGTAAACGGCCAGCAAGCTGGCTGACTCGCCTACAAAAATAAACGTACATGGAGGGTTTTTATATGTTTAAAAAAATAATGGCAGCAATGTTAGTGTTCGGTTTGTGTTTAGCTCCCGTCGGACATGTGATGGATCATAACTCTCAGGTGGCAAGCGCTAAATCATACAAATCCGGAAAAAGATCCTACAGTCCGCCTGCCAGCAATAGCCCGTCACTTTTTAAGAAAAATCAAGATCAGCAAGTCAACAAACAGAAATCAACTACTAATTATTCAAAGAAATCAACGGCTTCCAAATCAAATAGAGGCGGTTTTCTAAAAGGTCTGTTTCTTGGAGGGGTAGCTGGTTTATTATTTGGAAGTCTGCTTGGTAACCTAGGCTTTTTAGGTTCCATGCTCGGGTTTTTGGTCAACATGATTGTTCTTATTGCTATTGTGATGGTGATCCGGAAAATTGTTGTTTCCTTGTTTAAAAACAAGCAGAGGGGCCATGATTCATGGAACAGATAAAGATTTCTGAGCAAGATATCATTAATGCTCTTTGCTTATATATATCAGACAAGAAGGAAGTGTCTCCTTATGAGGTTGATATGGAACTGATGTTTGATGATGAATATGGATTTTCGGCTGAATCCCATGTGGCAGGCCGGAAGCAAATTTTAGCGACTGTCAGTATAATTGAAGCTATTCGCTTTTGGCTCGACACTGAATTGCATGTGGACCCATTCGCGGCAGGAATTGAATTAGTACTTGATGATCATGAAGGAATTATTGCCTGGGTTAGATAATAAAAAAATACCCCTTGCTGTTTTTTAGCAGCAGGGGGTATTTTTCGCTTTGGACAGGGAGTGGAGGAGAATCTTTATAAGCTATATGCACACAGTTACGGCCGTTTTCTTTAGAAGTGTATAACGCTTGGTCAGCCGCCTCCAAGAGGGTATCAAGTGTATCTGTACGGGCCTGCACAGCAGCAACTCCAAAGCTTGCAGTAACAGAAAGAGATTCTTTGCTTGTTTCCAAAGGAGAAGCAGCAAGATGGGCACGGATGCTTTCTGCTCTTTTGCTCGCCTCATTAATATCTATATCAGGCAAACAAATGACAAATTCTTCTCCGCCATACCGGCCAAAAATGTCTGTTGGCTGCAGATGCTTTTGACAGATTGATACGACGTGGCGAATGGCTGAATCACCAATGCTGTGACCATAGCGATCGTTGATTTTTTTAAAATAATCAATATCAAAGAGAAGAACAGACAGTGGTTTATTTGCTTTAATCGATTGCTCTAAATACTGCTCGCTTCTCTTGATGAAATAGGAACGGTTATAAATTTGAGTTAACCCATCGGTATAGGCCAGTCTTTTTAATTGTTTTTCCAGCATTTTTTGAGCAGTAATATCACTTAAAACGATGATGCTGCCGACCACCGTTTTTCCGGCTTTGAATATAGGTGTGATTCGAACGTAATAATATTTATCGTTTTCTTCGTTCAACCACTCAAATGACCGTTCTCTTTCCGGGATATCATTCTCATAAAAAGTGAGCTCGCTTCCCCCATCTCTCCAGAGTAATTCAACGTTTTTCCCGACAGATGAAGCATTAAGCCTAGAGAGAATGCTTTCAGCGGCTTCGTTATAGTCTACGATTTGATAGGCTGTATTTACAACAAGTACGCCATCCCGCATGCTTTCAAAAACTCGGTCTCTTGCTATCGGCGATAGGGAGAGCAGCTTAGAGGAAAAGATCGCCCAGAGATATAAAGCAGAGGTAAAGCACATGACGACAGGTACTGGGTCCATTCCATGGGGAGAAAGGCCAACTAAGTATAAAAAGGAAGAAATCATTGGAATAACAAGACCCAATAGCAAGGGAGAAATTTGCTTCCAATAAACGGCTTTTGTCCGCTTCCAATACCATAATAAAATACATACACCGAGCAGGAGACAACCAAATGTATAGCTGCCATGCACGATATACCAAGGTCCAGCAACCACATCAGCCAGTGCATAGTTTTCGTTTGGACGTAAATAGACAGAGCGGTAAAATAGATGGTGAAAATTATTTGTTAAACACATAAAAGAAGTAATGAATGGAATTAAAAAGAGAACTAAAAGTTGTTTTAACTTGAGAAATTTATCTAATCCTGCATACTGCAAAACTAGAATGAGACAGCATGGAGAGATAAAGGGCAATCCTAGGTACTGGAACTTCAACCAAAAAGAAATTTCTGTCAGAGTGCTGCTTGCCAGTTCAAAAGCATGTCCAAATGTGTAGATGGCTGAAAAAAATGACATCCAAATAAACGTTGTACTGCTGGAAGATAAGTGCCGTTTAACATAGGCATAGATTGTCAGAATAATGGATAAAACACCTGATACAGAGACAATAACAATATAACGGAAGATTTCTGAATTCATCGTCCAACTCCGAAAGTAGAATAAATAGATTGTTTCTCTCTATTATTGAAGTATTATAACAAAGTTTTTGTCAATTATATTAAAAACTTAGAAACATTAAGATAGTTTACAGTTCATTTATTGGCATATGCTTTTCACCATTGCCTCTTTATAAGAATGGAGGAGAGGGAAACAGACAACCACCCCTATCTAAAGAGAAAGGGCTGATTCATGATCCGGCCGTTATATTTTTTGTTTTAGATAGTAAGAAGTAGATGGCTATGGAAGTTGATGCTATGATATTTTTATGCTTATTATGTGTAGTGGAGGGTTTGGAATGTTGACGATTAAGGAAATTGCTGAAATGGCAAAAGTCTCAAGATCAACTGTTTCGCGTGTATTAAATGATTCAGGCTATGTGAGTGAAGAGGCACGCAATCGTGTTTTAGCAGTAATTGAGGAGACTGGGTACATGCCGAGTCAGCATGCAAAGGCACTTCGGACAAAAAGAACGAAGGTAATTGGAGTGATCCTCCCGAAAATTAGCACGGAAACTTCAGGGCGTGTAGTAAACGGACTGAATGAAGTGTTTCAAGAGCAAGGGTATCAAATTCTTTTAACAACAACAAATCTCGATCCTCAAAAAGAGATTGAATACTTGCGTCTATTAAAGAGCAGACAAGTAGACGGAATTGTTTTAATTGCTACTAATGTCAATTCAGAGCTAGTGGCAGAGATCAGTCAGCTGAACATTCCATTTGTAGCGATCGGCCAGGACATCCCGCATGCCTCTAGTGTGATATTTGACGATTGCCATGCAGCCAAAGAAATAGCAAAGCGTCTTATTCTGAAAGGGTATAAAAATATCGCATTTATCGGTGTGGATGAATCAGACCCCTCTGTAGGTATCCAGCGTAAGCGAGGATTTACAGAGGCACTGAAAGAGCATAAGCTTCCTGTTTATCCAGAATGGATGGAGCAAGCAGATTTTAATATTTCTTCTGGTTTTGAAGCAATGAAAGAAATTATGGGCAGGTCTACAGAAGATAGCCGCCCTGATGCAGTTTTTGCGGTGACGGACCGGATAGCGATCGGCGCTATGCAATACTTAAAGGAAGCAGGGTATAGCATCCCTAAAGAAATAGCCATTGCTGGTATGGGAGCTGCTGATATTTCTAAGTATGTCCAGCCTGCTTTAATGACAATAGATTTTGGAAATGAACGGGCGGGACAGGAGGCAGCTGTTATTCTATTGGAACAAATTGAAAAAAACAGTGAAGGCCAAAAAAAATTAATTTTGAACTATAGAGTAATTGAAGGCAATAGTGTATAATAATTATGAAATCGATTTCATAGACTAATACCAACCGTTATTTTTAATGGTTTGAAGGTACCGAAGGCGGTGCCCGGTTTAATAAGCTATCATTGAGTCGTTGTTTTATCGTGATTGTTTTCTTTTTAGAGGAATCGGCTTTATCTTTTTACAGAGCAAAATCGATTCCTTGTATTTTTTTACCTTGTGGGATCGATCCCACAAGGTGGCTAACTTCTAATTATTGAGGGCATGGATGACTAAAAAAGGGGTGTGAAAGTATGGCTGATAATCGCCAGATAGCTGCAGAAATTATTGAGGCCGTTGGTGGACAGGAAAATATAGTGTCAGCTGCTCATTGTGCTACACGCTTAAGAATGATGTTAAAAGACGTAGAAAAAGTTGATCAAGAAAAAGTAGAGAATATCGAAAGGGTTAAAGGAGCCTTTTTTAATTCAGGTCAATACCAGGTTATCCTCGGTACAGGAACAGTCAACAAAATTTATGAAGAAGTGATCCGGTTGGGTGTTGAAAGTTCATCTAAAGGGGAGCAAGCGAAAGAAGCCGCTAAAAGCGGAAATGCTTTCCAAAGAGCTATTCGGTTATTCGGCGATGTGTTTGTTCCGATTATCCCTGCCCTTGTAGCAACAGGGCTATTTATGGGAGTCCGCGGTCTGATTATGCAGGAACAAATTCTTTCTGTGTTTGGTATAACACCTGATCATGTTCCAGAAAACTTTATTTTATTTACACAAGTGTTAACAGATACTGCTTTTATCTTTTTACCAGCATTAGTTGCCTGGTCCACATTTAGAGTATTTGGCGGTTCACCGATCATCGGTTTAGTTTTAGGTCTGATGCTTGTCAGTCCATCCTTGCCAAATGCCTGGGAAGTGGCTGGCGAGCAGGCTGAAGCGATTAAATTTTTTGGTTTTATCCCTGTTGTAGGTTATCAGGGATCTGTGCTGCCGGCGTTTATCGCAGGAATTATAGGGGCAAAGCTTGAACAACAAATTCGCAAACGTGTTCCTGATACGTTTGATCTAATTGTGACACCCTTTTTAACATTGCTCATAATGATTATGTTAGCTTTGTTCGTTATTGGCCCTATTTTCCATAGTGTAGAAGAAATTATTTTAAATGCGACCGTGGCTGTTTTAAAATGGCCATTTGGAATTAGTGGCTTTATCATTGGCTTCCTAAATCAAATTATTGTTGTCACAGGAGTCCACCATGTATTCAATATGCTAGAAATTCAGCTGCTTGAGAAATTCGGAAACAATCCATATAACGCTATTGTTACTTGTTCAGTTGCTGCACAAGGAGGAGCTGCATTAGCAGTAGGATTGAAAACAAAGTCTAAAAAACTGAAAGCATTGGCTCTTCCATCCTCATTATCTGCACTATTAGGCATTACAGAACCGGCTATTTTTGGTGTCAACTTGCGCTATTTTAAACCATTCGTCATGGGGCTGATTGGAGGCGGTGTAGGCGGGTTTCTTGCCTCGCTCTTTGGCTTGAAAGGAACGGGAATGGCCATCACTGTTATTCCAGGCACCCTACTCTATCTAAATGGGCAAATTGTTCTTTACTTACTTGTTAATGTTGCAGCCATTGCTGTTGCCTTTATATTAACTTGGATGTTTGGATTCAATGATAAGATGTTGAAAAGCCAAAAATAATTCTATCTATTTTGATTGAAAAGGAGAATATCCTGTGAAAAAAGGACTGCTCACGCTTGGCGAAGCTTTGGTCGATTTTATCCCGATGGACTCTGAGAACATGGCATATATAAAAAGCCCTGGCGGCGCTCCAGCCAATGTAGCGGTTGGAGCTGCTCGTCTAGGGATGAGAGCAACCTTTATCGGAAAAGTAGGCAAGGACGTGTTAGGCGTTTTTTTGAAGGAAACGCTCAAAAAATATGGAGTAGATATTTCCGCTGTCATCCTGACAGAACGCTATCGTACAGGACTTGTATTTGTCATGTTAGATGAAATAGGAGAGCGCAGTTTTAGTTTTTATATAAAAGAAAGCGCTGATTTTTTTCTGGAAAAACCGGAAATAAAAGAAACATGGTTTATTGATAAAAAAATTTTCCATTTCGGAACGATCTCACTTTTAAAAGAGCCAGCGAGCACGGCTACACTGCAGGCGCTTTCCTATGCAAAGAAGCACGGATTGATTGTTTCATTCGATCCAAATGTCCGCTTGGCTTTATGGGAGAATGAGGAGCGGCTTAGACATATGATTTTTAAGATGATGGCAGAAGCAAACGTGTTAAAGCTGTCTGAGGAAGAGCTATTGTTTTTAACAGGGGACATAGATATAAACACGGTTAAAAGCTGGATCAAAGAATATGATCTTTCACTTGTTTGTTTAACGAAGGGGGCACAAGGGAGTATTGTATTCACAAAAAATGGATGGGCTGAAATAGGGGCGCTGCCGGTGAATGTCGTTGATACAACGGGCGCTGGGGATGCCTTCGTCTCCGGTTTGCTTTACGGTCTTAACGAACGGACGGAGGGAATCCATTCGATTTCATTGGAGGAGGCAGCAGATCTCGCCCGTTTCGCTTCTGTATCCGGAGGGCTCGCCGCTTCACAAAAAGGTGCGATGACTGCGCTGCCTACACTGAAAGAAGTTCGAAAAACTTTAACAAAAAATAGGAGTTTATAATGAATCAACAAGAGTTACTTGGTCGTTTATCTGAGAAGATAAAAGAAAACGAGAAGCAGAGAAAAAATGATCCCTATCGTCTTCAATTTCATCTTATGCCGCCGATCGGGTTGCTAAATGATCCGAATGGGCTCATTCAGTATAAAGATAAATATCATGTTTTCTATCAATGGAATCCATTTGAAACATCACATGGACCAAAGTTTTGGGGGCATTATACCTCTGATGATTTAGTTCATTGGGAGGATCATCCTCCAGCACTGATACCGACAGAATGGTATGAGCGAAACGGTTGTTATTCTGGAAGTGCCATTGAAGTCGGGGGGAAGTTACTCTTATTTTACACTGGGAATGTAAAAGATGAAGCAAAGCGAGAAACATACCAATGCGTAGCTGTCTCCGATAACGGAATGGATTTTGCAAAGGAAGGACCGGTTATTTTTCTTCCTGATGGCTTTACTCCCCACTTTCGTGACCCGAAGGTGTGGAGAAGAAATGATAGCTGGTACATGGTGGTTGGCGCACAAACCTGTGAGAAGGAAGGAGCAGTAGTGCTTTTTTCATCGATAGATTTGCAGCATTGGGAGTATAGAGGACCAATTGCGGGAAGCTATATGAATGGTTTGAATGCTTTCGGGTATATGTGGGAGTGTCCGGATTTTTTTCAAATAGGTTCGAAAGATATTTTACTAGTCTCACCTCAAGGGCTGGAGCCGAGTGGGTACCACTATCAAAATTTGTTTCAGTCTGGTTATTTCATTGGGGAATGGAAGGTGGGTACCACAGAGTTTAATCATGGAGATTTTTTGGAGCTAGATCGCGGATTTGATTTTTATGCACCGCAGACGTTTGAGGATGAAAAGAGAAGAAGGATTATGTTTGGATGGATGGGAATAACCGATGAAAATGAATCTTTCCAGCCCACAATTGAACAGGGATGGATCCACGCCTTAACAATCCCGCGCCAATTAATCTTAGAAGGAGAAAAGCTTTATCAAAAACCAGTTGAAGAACTGGTAAAGTTACGTAGAAAAAAAGATTTTCACGGTACGGTTTCTTTAAGAGATGGCGTAAACACATACGAGGAGATTCACGGGGAGGTTAGCGAAGTCAAAGTAAGATTTGACTATGTCCATGCGGAAAAGGTAGAGATAGTTATTCGCAACAACGTCCATCTTTATTTTTATCCCGGTCAGGGCATCTTTACGTTGGAAAGGGAAGTGTTCAAAGGGGGAGCGTTCGAGAGTCGGTCCTGTGAACTCTTGCAATTAAAAGACATGCATATTTTTTTAGATAGAAGCTCTATTGAAGTTTTTATTAACGGAGGAGAGGAAGTGTTTACAGCTAGATTTTTTGCCAATCCTGACAATCAATCCATTGTGTTTAAAGCAAGTGGACAGGTAGAGATGTTTGTTGAGAAATGGGAGCTAGGAGAATGAGTCATCCAGCACTGTATAGGTAAAAGGAGGAACAAAAGTGTTCAAGAAAATGTTTGGCAAGAAGCAGGAACCACCAAAGACTGTTACTATACTTGCGCCAGTAAATGGCCGGCTGCTTTCTCTAAAGGAAGTACCCGATCCTGTTTTTTCGCGAAAAATGATGGGGGACGGCATGGCTATTGAACCTTCTGAAGGGAAAATTGTCTCACCTGTCAAAGGAGAGGTTGTTTTAGTGTTCCCTACGAAGCATGCTATTGGCATTAAAGCAGAGAACGGCGCAGAGCTCCTCGTTCACATTGGGTTGGAAACTGTTTCAATGAACGGTGAAGGCTTTACAACCTATGTATCACAAGGAGACAAAGTTGAACCTGGAGATACATTAGTCACATTTGATTTGCCGCTCGTTAAGGAAAAAGCAAAAAGCATTGTCACGCCGATCGTTGTAACGAATGCAGATGATATGGAAGCGATTGAGAAAGGAAATTTCGATGAAGTCACTAATAGTCAAAGCGAGATCATGACAGTGACTTGCTCTTAAGGAATAAATCCACCGGTTCAGACTGCTGACAAACAGCTCGTCTCCTTCATTGTCAGTTACTGTCATTGATCGAGGGAAGATATATCCATTAGGCCCTGCCTATATTCTAAACAACTGCTGAAAGAAGGTAGTTGTTTTTTTAATTACAAAGTAGCGGAAATCCTGATAATGGGGTCATTCTCTAAAAAAGTGATATGATTTATAAGAGCAAACACACGTGGAAAATGTATACAGACTAAATCTTAGCCATAGAGGTGGAAGGACAATGAGCAAGATAGATTCTCGGCTTTACGACTATTTGGTTGATCACTCGAACGATATTACAGATAAGTGGCTAGCTGCAAGAGAAGAAAAGAAAGGCTCAGTTTATTCGGCTGATGTTGGTGAGTCGATAGAAGAATTACTGCGAAAACAAAATCGGTTAACTAATTTAACGGTAGCTAGCACTCTTCTTGAAGAAAAAGAGACATTTAAGAAGCAAAAAGATCAATGGGCCCGGGAAGTAGCAGAAAGCAGAGTGGACAGCAATACGCCGATTCATGAAGTGCAGGCTGCGCTTCGTTCAGCAAGAACCGTGTATTGGCATTTTGTGAAGAAGTTTATAGAGTTAAATGAGAACGAAGTGACTCATGAGGATATTGTAAGGTGGGGAACGGTTCTGCATGCGGCGTTTGATGATCTGAATATTAAATTCTCTGAAATGTATTTTAGATTGATGATGAGAAGACTCTCGGCTCAGCAGAGTTTAATTGAAGAATTGGGCTCCCCTGTTATTCCGATTGCGGCTTCTAAAGGAATACTGCCGTTAGTTGGTGATATCGATACGGTGCGTGCCAAGAGCATTTTAGAACAAATACCTGAAAAGTGTGTAGAAGCAAAAATTTCTCATTTATTCATTGACTTATCGGGCGTATCGATTATTGACACGATGGTTGCCCATCAGATTTTTCAAATCATTCAGGTTCTAAGCTTATTGGGCATTAAGTCAACCATGACAGGAATCCGGCCAGAAATTGCTCAAACGGCCGTACAGCTGGGTATCGATTTTTCTGGAGTAGACTCATTTAGCTCCTTGCAGCAAGCATTAGGAAAGCACTCATCCGAAAAGTTAGGTGAGTGATCAGCTGATGGCAGAAAGAGCTAAGTAACGAGTCGGAAGCAAGAATGAATAATCACGAACTCAGGAGGGCTGTGCATGTTTATCGCTGGACAAAAGGATATGCAGCAGATGGATGAGTATACAATAGGAAAGATTGGGCTTCCCGGTGTTGTCTTGATGGAAAACGCGGGAGCGACGATAGCTGAAGAGGTTCTTTCAGCTTCTTGCTCCGAGCATTCGAAAGTAATTGTGCTCGCCGGAGGAGGAAACAATGGCGGAGATGGTTTTGTCGTTGCCCGCAAGCTATTTGATCAAGGGCTGAAGCCGCTTCTTTGCCTGTTGGTCAACCCTGAACGTGTAAAAGGTGATGCCAAAATCCATCTGGAAGCCTATGTTAACCGGGGGCTGCCCATTTTTTATCTTCATGAGCAAGGGTTGGACAGGCTTCAAAATCATTTAAACGAGGCTGATATTATTGTAGATGCGATGTTAGGAACGGGGATAAATGGCCCGGTCAGAGAGCCTTTTCTTCAAGTGATTTCCATGGTCAACGAGCATGCTGGAAAGCGCTGCATTATCTCTATTGATCTCCCATCAGGCTTAAATAGTGATAACGGAAAAGTAGAGGGAGCAGCCGTGCAAGCTTCCAAGACGATCAGCTTTGTATTCCCGAAAAAAGGATTCTTTTTGAATGATGGTCCGGACTACATTGGAGAATGGAAGGCAGTAGATATTTCTGTTCCACCTTCAGCGGCAACCATTCTAGGCCTCTCGATGCCACGGTTAATTACCGAATCGCTCGTCAGGGCCAGCCTGCCGAGACGGCCGGCAACTGGCCATAAGGGAACGTTCGGTCATGTTCTTGTAGCAGGGGGCTCCCGCCAGTACATAGGGGCACCTGTTTTTTCAGCTATAGCATCGCTGCGCAGCGGGGCCGGGTTAACCACGATGGCTGTACCCGAAAACATTTATCCAATGGTTGCGGCCAAGCATCCAGAACTATTATTTTTGCCGTTGCCAGAAAAGAATGGTCATTTTTCAATAGAAGCGATTAGTGAAATGGCCCCACGCCTTCATGAATTTGACAGTATAGCCGTTGGCCCTGGAATGAGCCGGTTTTCTGACGGTGAAAAATGGATTCGGGAATTAATAAAGTCCCTGCATTCCCAGCCCATTGTTGTGGATGCAGATGCTTTATATTTAATTCGGAATGAATGGGATATTGTACGTGAGTATGAGGGCCATGTCATTTTTACACCTCATCCAGGAGAAATGGCTAGAATATTAAATACAACAGTTAAAGAGATTGAGGCTGACCGCCTTGGGATAGCCCGTGCTTTTGCTGAAGAGCACCAGCTTTATTTATTGCTGAAAGGACACCGCTCCGTTATTGCTACACCGAACGGGGAAGTATATATCAATCCAATTGGCAACAGTGCACTTGGAAAGGGCGGGAGCGGTGATGTGCTGACCGGAATGATTGCCTCCTTTCTTGCCCAAGGAGCCCAGCCTTTAGAGGCACTCATTTCGGCCAGTTATTTGCATGCAAGATCAGGGGAGAAAAAAGCTAAAGCTCTATCTCATTATGGAGTGATGCCTTTCGATATGATCGATGGGGTGTGTGAGCAGCTTAGGGAAATAGAGCAACGAGAATCGCAATCATAAAAAAGGAGTACTAAAGTGAGAAACTTTAGTACTCCTTTTTATTAACAAAATGTATCTGTTGATTTTGGGTTCTTTAATCCAAAAAGCGGCCGGATAAATAAGGCTGCATACGTACCCAGCATAGCCATAACCATCCACACCCAGCCATGAAGGCTAAAGGAGGCAATTCCGCCGAAATAAGCTCCGATATTACATCCGAAGGCGAGACGGGAGCCATAACCCATTAACAGTCCGCCTACGATGGCAGCCGCAGCGACTTTCGGCTGAATTTTTTTCGGCTTGAACGTTCCCTGGAAAGCGGCTGAAATAAAAGCGCCTAAAATAATCCCGAAGTTCATCACGCTTGTAGAATCGGCTAGAACGGTTTGTTTAAGTGCCTCACCATTAGGGCCTGAGAAAAAGCCCCAGCTTGATACATCCACTCCCATAGCCATAAGCGCCTTGCCACCCCAAAGAGCGAAAGCAGAAGTAATGCCCCATGGAGTTCCTCTAACAGTCAAGGTTAGTGCATTTAGCAAAGCCAATACAACGGCGGCTGTGATCAATGGCCAAGAGCCACGAAACACTTTTTTCCATCCGGTAGTAGTTGGCAGTGGCTTCATCATTGGTGGGTTTTTCTTCTTGGCGATTTGCACGGTGATCCAATAGATCGCTGCAAAAAGAATTAATTGAATGACCAAAGCTCCAAAGTAACCCAGTCCAGTTGATTCAGCTAAGGAAATAGGCGGCAGTGACGGCGTGTCCTCCATCCAAAAAGTAAAATGGTAAGCGCCTAGAACAGAGCCTGCAATAAAAGCAAGAAGTGTTAACAACATTGAAGAGGCTCCGCCACCTACTTGATACAATGTTCCAGAGGCACAGCCGTTTCCGAGCTGCATGCCAATTCCGAAAATAAATGAACCGAAGATTAAGCTTGTACCAACCGGCGACACATAGCCCGCAGGTGTGACACCGGTAAAGCTAAAACCTGTTCCTAGTATAATGGCGAACAGGGCGGAAGCAATCGCCAGCATAATCATATGCGCCTGCAGTCCTTGAACATTTCCAACCGACATTAACCGGCGGAAAGCAGAAGTAAAACCGAAGCGGGCATATAACAGGGTAACCCCTAAGGCAATGCCGATGATAAATAAGGTTCCCTGTGTCCAGTTTGTCATACTTACAATAGAAGCCAAAAGAATGATTGCTATAAGAATACCGACTAATGCCAACGGCTTTTGCATCGGATTTAGCCGGGTAACGACCGTCGTTGATTGATGATCCCAATTTGGCGGCGGTGTAGGTAAAGTTGTTTGTGTCAATTATTCCACCTCTTATCCTATTTAAATAGTTGGGATTAACGTTAATTATAATAACTCTTTTTTGACGAAATGTAAATAGAGTGTGAGATTCCTTTTCGTTACTCAGTTGGAAGCTACTTGAATGATCTATAAAAGCTTAATTAGCTATAGGCAGGAATGGTAATCAGTGATTATAGCCGAATCATTAAAAAATGGTGATGCAGAAGTAGAACAAGGAAGCGGGCAAATACAGACATCCGGCGAGATGATCGATAAAGTTAATTCAGCTGTAACGGAGATGGTTAACAGTATTAAAACCGTTTCGAGCAATTTATCCGATAGTACAGTAAGCGCCTGGAGCATGACTGATTGTGTAGAAGAAATAGCATTGGTTGCGGAAGAAGCGGCGGCAGGGGGAAAGGAGACAGCCGATTCAACCCAACAGTCGAGCGCCACGATGGAAGAGGTGGCGGCAGGATCAAGACAGCTGGCAATATTAGCTGAGGTAATGAACGGATGAGTTGGGAAGTTTAAAGTTTAAACGAAATAAATGCAGGCGGGCAGCTGAAAAGCTGCCCGTGTCGAATGTTAAGAATTGTATATCACAAAAATTAATCATTTTTTAAACGTCTTCTTTTGGCTTGATTGCATAAATGGCCATGAAACATAGGATACCGATGAACCATCCGGCGGTCACATCAGATGGGTAATGATGTCCTACATATACACGAGAAATAGAGACTAGAAAAGCAAGGATTGCGGCAGGCCAACGCCATTTTGGAAAAACAGCCCACACAAATGCAGCAAATAGACCGCAAATAACCCCCTGGTCACTTGGAAAAGACGGAGAAGGAGATTTCAGGAAGAGTAAGTGTACATCTTCCGTCAAAAACGGTCTTTCACGATTGATAATATATTTTAAAATGCGGCTAATTATTAAGGCGGCAGCAAGAGAGAGAAGCGCATAAATCACTTGTATTTTCCGTCCTTTTTTGAAAATAGAAAGAAGAATAAGAAATATAAAAGCATAGATGCGCCATTTAGATAGCCCTATCATTATCTTATCTAAGAGCATATTGTGTCTTGCTAAGCCATTAATATAATAAAAAAGGCTTCGGTCCATCTTTTTCTCCTTTATATAAAGTCTTTTATTCAGCTTCTTCTTGATTGTTAGTCGTTTTAAAAAAGCTGCTAGGTAATGTGATTGGCAATTGTCTTCCAAAATTTCGCGAACCCTTGTATATTCATAGTGTATAAGAGAAAAGAGGATGAATAAAGAGAGAATGCAAAGAAAGGCTTTCTAAAAATGAGTAATTACTGCTGTTTCTTAAAGGCTAAAGGAGGAGAGGAAATGGAGCCCTTTTTAAAGAAGGTCTTTGTTGGCTTGCCGAAAACAATCGGAGAAAAAGAGGCCGAGAACCCAATGGAACGAGAGTGGAGAAGCGGAATTTTTAAAGAGCCTGTGCAAGGTCCCATTTGGCTTGGAAAAACAAAATTAACGGGAGATGGACAAGCCGATTTAAAAAATCACGGCGGCCTTGAAAAAGCTATATTTGCTTATCCTGTTGAACATTATTCTTATTGGGAGAAGGAGCTTGGAACACATCGGCTAGTTCCGGGCGGCATGGGCGAAAATTTCTTAATGGAACATCGAACAGAAGAGGGAATTGCAATTGGGGATACGTTCCAAATTGGGGAGGCCGTTGTGCAAGTATCACAGCCAAGGCAGCCCTGCTGGAAGCCGGCACGCCGCTTTGGAATGAAGAATTTGGCATTATTGCTGCAAAATACCGGAAAGACCGGCTGGTATTTTCGTGTGCTAAAGGAAGGCTATGTAGAAAAAGGCCACAGCTTTACTTTATTGGAGCGTCCACTTCCGCAATGGACCGTTGCAAGGTGCAATGAAATAATGCATGTAGAGAAGCAAAATATAGAAGGAGCAAGTGAGTTGGCACAATGTGGCTTGCTTGCGCCCAACTGGAGGAAAACATTAAATAAGCGTGTGGAAAAAGGAGAATTTTCCGATATACGAAAGAGAGTTTTTGGACCGAATGAATAATGAAGATCACCGGCAAAGCCGGTGATCCAAGGCTGTTGAGAAACTCCCGCTGTCTTTATTGCTCATAATAATCAGTTCACTTTACGTTTGTTGCTTCCACATTCACTCGGCCTGAGAAGAAGACAGCTCCGCCGCCCATATCCGCTATCCGGTCCGGTGTCAAAGAATTGACAAGGTGTTTCTTTCCAGAAATGTCTGACCAGAGCCCTTGGCTTACCACAACACCCGGCAATACTTGGTTGCCTATAGACGCCGTTAACTCACATTCTCCTCGATTATTCCATATGCGAACTATCATGCCATCTTTAATTTCTAATCGGTCGGCATCGTGCTGGTTCATAAATAACTTAGGTGTTTTTTCGAGTTTTATATGCTTCTCATTATTAGAAAAAGTAGAATTTAAAAAGTTATGATTCGGTCCAGGCACAAAGAGAAAAGGAAAATCTGGCTCCTGTACTAACGGTGTGTATGTAGGAAGAGCCGGGTGGCCATCTGCCTCCATCTTTTCAGAATACAATTCGATTTTACCACTAGGTGTGCCTAAGTTGTTTAACGGTTTACTTATATTTCTTGCCTTCACAAAGCGCCGGTTCTTAAGCTCGTCATAGGTAATAGCAGGGAAGTAAGGATTATCTACATTACTTATCGCTTGTTCAATTAACTGTTCATCGGTGTCTTTAAAGGCCTGCTCATCAAATCCCATTGCCTCTGCCAATAAACGGAAAACCTCAGGATTCGATTTACTTTCTCCATAAGGAGGGATGACCGGTTCCTGTAAATGAAGATAGTTGTGCCAATAAGATGTATACAAATCTGTGGTTTCAAAAGAGGATGTCGCTGGCAACACAATGTCAGCAAACATGGCTGTCTCTGTTAAAAATAGATCATGCACAACAGTGAACAGGTCGTCCCGTGCTAATCCGGCCCGAACTTTATTGCCCTCTGGTGCTACAACGGCTGGATTGGAATTATAGACAAATAACGAACGAATCGGCCTCTCCAGCTCGAGCAGGGCGTTTCCCAGAAGGTTCATGTTGATGACCCGCGCTGGTTGTTTTAAAAGGTCCGGGCGTTGCAGTGCTCTCGTATTATAAGCTAGGTAACCAGAATTTGATTTAAGGGCACCGCCACCTTTTACTCGCCACTGTCCTGTTAAAGCAGGCAGGCAGGCGATCGTACGGACGATCATTCCACCATTATCATGGTGCTGCAAGCCGTTGCCAATACGGATCATGGAAGGAGAAGCAGTGCCATACATGCGAGCCAGTTTATATATATCATCAACAGGAACGCCTGTGATGTCGGAGACAGTCTGTGGCTCGTAGAGTTCTACATGCTTCTCGAGTTCCGCATATCCAACGGTATATTCTTGTAGGAATGAGCGGTCAACTAAATTTTCCTTATAAAGGATATGCATAATGCCGAGTGCAAGAGCGCCGTCTGTGCCGGGAAGGATGGGGATGAACCAGTCAGCCATCCTTCCTGTCTGGTTTTTGTGAACATCAATGACAACAATTTTTGCTCCATTTTTACGTGCTTTTTGTGCAATCGCCATTTGATGCATGTTTGTGCTGACGGCATTGATGCCCCAGATAACAAATAATTTGGTTTCTTCCATTTCCGCAGGGTCCGTTCCGTAGCTTCCGCCCATTGTATAGCTGTATCCCACAGAGCCGGCAATAGAGCAGATCGTCCGGTCAAGCTGACTTGAACCAAGGTGATAAAAGAAGCGTCGGTCCATGCCTTCTGCACTCAACTTTCCCATATTTCCATAAAAGCTGTACGGAAGAATCGACTCAGGGCCTTCCGCGGTAATAAGTTTCTTCCATTGGGAGGCAATCGTTTCAATCGCTTCCTGCCAGCTGATAGGAACAAACTTGCCTTCTCCTTTTTTTCAGTGCGCTTTAACGGTGTTTTTATTCTCTTGTGATCGTAGAGGCGTTCGCCCATATTCCTTACTTTATTGCAAATATTCCCCTTCGTTATTGGATGTTGAGGATCACCTGCAATTTTTACGATCTTCCCATCTTTTTTATGTATAAGCAGCCCGCATTGGTCCGGACAGTCAAGCGAACAAACTGAAGGGACCACACCATTTTCTATGTCGATATATGATTGCATATTCAGTATCCCCCATCATAAAGATTACTTTTCCGATTATAACACAGTAATGGAACATTTAGAATGTTATGAAAATTTGATTGCTTTCTTTTGATTTATTTCCTATTCTCTATTTGAAACAAGCTATATTTGATGGCATCGTTCGCTTTCTTTTCCGTAAAGGCTTCTATCAGCATAAAAGATTGAATAGTCTACTTATTAAAAAAACATTGACACGTCTTGGAGAACGTGGCATAATCCTAGTGAAGTTATAGGAATATAAAAATACGAAATAAACTCTTATCAAGAGCAGGCGGAGGGATGAGCCCTATGAAGCCCGGCAACCGGCTTATTTTAAGTACGGTGCTAATTCTTACAGCATAAACGCTGGAAGATAAGAAGTTGTGTTTATTAAAACCTCTTCTTATTGAAGAGGTTTTTTGTTTGTTACAAAAACATAAATATAAATTTTAGTTGTACAGTAAAAGGAAAGAAGTGGTGGCACCTTGAGAAAACCCGTCATATTTTGTGACTTTGATGGTACAGTGACTAAAAAAGATAACATCATTAGCATTATGAAGCAATTTGCTCCGCCTGAGTGGGAGAAATGGAAAGATGGGGTGCTTTCCCAATCTGTCAGCATTCAGGAAGGCGTCGGAAACATGTTTGCGCTTCTCCCATCTTCCCTTCGAAAAGACATTGTTGAGTATGTTGTAAATACGGCGCAGATTAGAGAAGGGTTCGGCGAGTTTGTGCAATATACGAAAAGCCAGGGGATTCCCCTTTATATTGTCAGCGGGGGCATTGATTTTTTTGTAAAACCGATGCTTGAGCCGTTCGATTCTATTGCTGGACTATATTGTAATGAAGCAGATTTCAGCGGGGAGAATATTCATATTCGCTGGCCGCACGGTTGTGATCAAGAATGCCCGAATCAAAATTGTGGTTGCTGCAAACCAGCCATCATTCGCCATACTGCAAATTCGAATATGTACAGCGTTGTGATTGGTGATTCAGTGACAGACTTACAAGCAGCAAAAATTGCCGATTCTGTTATTGCTAGAGATTACTTATTGGAAAAGTGCAAAGAACTTTCTATTCCTTTTCAGTCATTTGAAACATTTTATGATTGCATTGAAATTTTAGAGAAACTAAAAGTAAACATAAAGTAAGCAGCTGTGCTTTTGACAGACTAATAGATAAATTTGGAATATTTATAAAAAATAAGGAGGGATAGTCATGACAACTATCAAAATTCAGGGAACAAATGAAGTGATTGAACAACAAGAAGAGGTAGTCTCCTTTTTGCAGCAGCAGGACGTTATTTATGAGCATTGGGACATTTCAAAACTTCCTGCACATTTACAAGAAAAATATATTCTAAGCGATGAAGAGAAACAGGAGATTTTAGATGCTTTTGATACGGAAATTAAAGACATCTCCAAAAGACGAGGGTACCAAGCGTGGGATGTGATCTCATTAGCGGACCATACTCCAAATTTAGAGGAGCTATTGAAAAACTTCCAGCGTGAACACCATCATACAGATGATGAAGTCCGGTTTATTGCAAGCGGACACGGTGTTTTCGTTATCCAAGGAAAGGATGGCCGGTTCTTTGAAGTGCATCTGAATCCAGGAGATCTTATTTCAGTCCCTGAAAGTGTCCGTCATTACTTTACCTTATCTGACGACCGTAAAGTAGTTGCCGTCCGCATTTTCGTAACAGAAGAGGGCTGGGTGCCAGTCTACTAAAACCTAATGAACAAAGCCACAGAATGACAGAGGAGGACAATTGCATGGGTGTAACAGCTACTTATCTGTTCCCGTCACATTCTGATCAGGAAAAAAAAGCAGAACAATATGCTTTAGGTCTCACGGTCGGTTCTTGGACAGATATTCCACATCTTGAGCGGCAGCAATTACAAAAAAATAAAGGAGAAGTTGTATCAGTAGAAAAAGGAGAGGAAAAGGATACAGTAAAGATTCATTATCCATCCGCCAATTTTTCCGCTGATCTTCCCGCTATTTTAACTACTGTATATGGGAAGCTTTCTTTCTTTGAAGGCCATGAGTTAATTGACCTAACATTTGATGATGAACTGCTCTCTCAATTCCCCGGTCCGCGGTTTGGAGTGAAAGGTGTGAGAGAGCAGTTAAATATACACGATCGCCCGTTATTAATGGCGATTTTTAAGGGAGTCATCGGAAGGGATCTGTCCTTTTTCTCTTCTCAATTGGAGGACCTGCTTGCAGGAGGCATTGACCTGATTAAGGACGATGAGATTCTTTTTGACAATGAACTTACACCCTTTGAAAAGAGAATAACAACAGCCAAAGAAATTATTGGCCGTCATTACGAGAATACAGGTCAACGTGCTTTATATGCGGTGAATTTATCAGGGAGGTCAAATAGACTTCATGAAAAAGCAGAGCGGGCACAGGAGTTGGGAGCGAATGCACTGTTGTTTAACGTTCACGCTTATGGATTAGATACGCTACAAACTTTGCGTGAAAACAACAACATTCGTTTGCCAATTATGGCTCACTCGGCTTTATCGGGTGTGTTGGCCGGACAGCCTGGTGGCTACTCCTATGCCTTGCTGGTAGGGAAATTGACGCGTATGACAGGCGGGGATTTCTCTTTATTTCCAAGCCCGTATGGCAATGTAGCGATCCCGTCAGCTGACGCCTTGGCGATTGGCAAGGCGCTTACGGAAGGAAGCCACTTTGAACAAACATTTTCTGTGCCTTCAGCCGGCATTCATCCAGGAATGGTGCCGCAGCTGTTAGGGGATTTCGGTAAAGAAAGTTTAATTATTAATGCAGGGGGAGGCGTATTCGGCCATCCAGATGGCCCAATAAATGGTGCACAAGCATTTCGGGCTGCAATTGATGCAAGTGTAAACGATATCTCATTGTTCGAAGCTGCTGAAACATCAGCGCCTCTAAAACGTGCTATTGAAGAATGGGGAGTTATAGCTAATTCCTAGGTTGCCTTTCCAGTTTTGGAGATACTTTATAAAAAGATCTTGACAGTTTTTGATGAACGTGACATAATCCTAGTAAATTTATGCGAATAATTAATTTAATAATTCTATCTTATCAAGAGCAGGCGGAGGGATGAGCCCTATGAAGCCCGGCAACCGACTTATTTAAGCACGGTGCTAATTCTCACAGCAGCAATGCTGAAAGATAAGAAGTTGTTTTTTTGAAAACCTCTTCTTATCGAAGAGGTTTTTTTGCAGAGAGGAAGTTGATGGAGATTGAGTATATTTATCACTCGTGCTCATGAATTGGCAGATATTAAAGATGAACTAGCGGCACGCGATTGGTTTATGGGGACCAGCGGAAATCTAGCAATAAAAGTTCAAGATGAGCCGCTGCAATTTCTTGTAACAGCCAGTGGAAAAGATAAACGAAAAAGAACAGCTGAAGATTTTTTAATCGTTGATAAAGAAGGAAATCCGATTGGTGAAACGAATGTCAAACCATCGGCTGAGACCCTGCTTCATTGTGAAATTTATGGAAGATCAAATGCCGGATGCAGCCTTCATGTTCATACGGTAGCTAACAATGTGATTTCTGAAATTTATGGTGATGAAGGAAAAGTCGTCTTCAAAGGACAGGAACTGATCAAAGCATTTGGCCGCTGGGAGGAAGACGCGGAGTGGGAAATTCCTATTATTTATAACTATGCTCATATCCCGACGCTGGCAGCTGCCATGATTCCATTCATAAAGGAAGACAAGGGAGCGGTGCTTATCCGGAACCATGGGATTACTGTCTGGGGAAGAGATGGGTTTGAAGCAAAGAAAGTGCTTGAAGCATGCGAATTTCTATTTCAGTATCAGCTCACCCTTCTTCAAGCAAAGGCAAATCTACAGGCGGTCAAATAACCGTAAAGAAAGGTGGGGAAAGAAGTTGATTAAGAGAATTGAGCATGCAGGAATCATGGTGAAGAATTTGGAAAAATCAATCTCATTTTATACAGATATAATCGGCTTTCAACTTTTGGGGCGTCTTGACCATCCAAACGGCCGAATAAAAATTGCCTTTATTGGAATAGAAGGTACGGATGGCACGCAAATTGAGCTGTTGGAAGGTTATAATGATTCGCTGCCGGCCGAAGGAAAAGTTCATCATCTTGCTTTGAAGGTGGATGGGATTGAAGAAGAGATTGCAAGATTGAAGGAAGCGGGTGTCCGTTTCATTGATGAGGAAATTACAACGCTGCCGAATGGCTCCCGCTATATGTTCTTTGAAGGGCCGGATGGCGAGTGGCTTGAATTATTCGAAACTAATTAATTTACAGAAAATATCAGGGGGAGTTTAGGATGAGAAAGATATTTAAGAAACTGGCCGTATCCGGCTTAACTTTAACATTGCTGCTGACGGGCTGTTCAGGGGGCGAACAAGGTGCTTCGTCAAACGAAAAGAAGCCAGGAAAGATTGAAAATGTACCTGAGAGATTTGCAAATGGTGAAGAGGTAAAGGTAAAGGTCATCCGTAAAATTGGCGGCGATGATCATACAGCGCAATTTTTAGCAGGCGCAAAAAAAGAGGGGGAGGATCTCGGTTTCAAAGTGGATGTCTTCACAGCAAACGGTGACACAGCGAAGTTCCACGATGCCATTGAACAAGCTGCCAATCAGGACTATGACGGAGTAGTTATCTCTCATGGAGATGATGCAGCAACAGTAGATGCTGTGAAAAAGCTAAGAGAGAAAGGCAAGAGTGTTGTCACCTTTGATTCTGTGGAAGATTTAAAGAGCGTAGACGGTGTGACACTAACTTCTCAAGATGATAAAGCATTGGCCACTTTGAGCTTGGACCAATTGGTGAAGGATTTCAATGGCAAAGCAAAAATTGCTTACCTGTGGGTAGACGGTTTCCCGCCAATGGTTCGCCGGAATGCCGTATATGAAGAAACTTTAAAGAAAAATTCAGGCATTAAAGAGGTAGAAAGATTCGGAGTAGCGGCTGCTGATACATCCGTTCAAACACAAAATGCTGTTCAAGCCATGCTGAAGAAATATCCGAAAGGAAAGTTGGATGCCATTTATGCCACATGGGATGCATTCGCCATCGGAGCCGCGCGTGCAATTAAAGAAGCAGGTCGCGATGAAGTGAAAATTTATGGAATTGATGTTTCCAATGCCGATTTACAACTCATGCAGGAAAAAGGAAGCTCCTGGAAGTATACAGCCGCAGTAGATCCGGCGCTGATCGGAAAAATTGATATGAGAATTTTGGCGAAGAAACTTGCAGGAGAAGAAACACCGCAAGAATATGCATTAGATGCCAGTTTAATTTCGCAAAAAGAATTATCTTCCTCTAAAGAGACGGTGAATATGGAAAGCTTAAAGAACGTTGTTCCGAACTGGGGAAAATCGGATGAATTTGAAGAAGAGTGGATGAAGACATTGAAAGAACATTATTAAGAAAAAAGAGCATTCGCTTAGTTTTTAGCGGATGCTTCCGTTTTTCCTAATTGCCATACCCATTTCATGAGAAGGGAACGAACATGATGATTGAAATGAAAAACATCTCCATTGATTTCCCAGGGGTGGCGGCTTTGAAGAATGTGAATTTTCATGTGGAAAAAGGAAAAATCCACGCCTTGATCGGTGCCAATGGAGCGGGAAAATCCACATTGATGAAAGTCCTATCCGGAGCTTACGACCATTATCGGGGCGAAATTTATTTTCATGGGGAAGAAGTGACACTTCGCTCTCCAAAAGACGCTAAACGATTAGGCGTTCAAATGGTGTATCAAGAAGTTGACACAGCTCTTATTCCTTATCTAACGGTTGGCGAGAATATCATGTTGGAGCAAATGATTCATCGCATGGGCCGAAAGCAGCTCATCAACTGGAAATCGATCCATAAGCAGGCAGCTGCTATCCTGACCCGTTTGCATGTAGCCATTTCCACCTACCAACGAGTCGATGAACTCACACTCGCTGAAAAGCAAATGGTGTTAATCGCCAGAGCGATTTCCGATCAATGTAAATGTTTGGTGCTGGATGAGCCAACAGCCCCATTAAGCCAGGCAGAGACAGAAGAGTTATTTCGTTTAATCCGTCTATTAAAGCAAGACGGAGTAGCGATCATTTTTATTTCTCATCGCCTGCCAGAACTGTTTGCTATCTGTGAAGAAATAACTGTCATGAGAAATGGTGAACTTGTGATGAAAGAGGAAACGGCTGTTACTTCTCCTAAACATGTCATTGAACAAATGCTTGGAAAATCATTAGAAGAGCAATATCCTCCTCATCAGCCAACAACAGGAGAAACCATTCTTGAAGTGAAAGGCCTGTCTGACAATGGCATGGTAAAAAACTTGAATATCCAAGTAAAAAGAGGAGAAATTGTTGGAATCGCCGGTCTTGTCGGCGCAGGCAAAACGGAGATCTGCCAGGCGTTGTTTGGTGCTTCTCCGCAAACATCAGGCGATGTGTTCATCCAAGGAAAGAAAGTGAAAATCACTTCTCCTTCTGATGCAGTCCGGCATGGAATGGTTCTTGTTCCGGAGGAAAGAAGAAAAGCGGGAATGGTTGTTTCTGAATCTGTAACAACGAATTTAACGGTTTCTAGCATGAAGCGATTCTCCAAGCTTTTTAGCTTAATTGATTTTAAGGCAGAAAAAAGAGAAGCTGAAAAAATGGTCCAACGGCTTGGTGTTGTCACTCCATCTATAGAAACAACAATCGGAAATCTATCAGGCGGGAACCAGCAAAAGGTGGTCATTGGCAAGTGGCTGATGGGCGACGCCGATGTCTATATTTTCGATGAGCCCACGAAGGGTGTGGATGTTGGAGCGAAGCGGGAGATTTTCGGGCTGATTGCCGAGCTGGCGAAGCAAGGAAAAGGGATTATCTACGCTTCAAGTGAACTGGTGGATATTCTTGGAATGACAGATCGGTTATATGTAGTCTATGACGGAGAAGTGGTCAAGGAAATAGAAACAGGTTCTACAAACGAAGCAGAAATTCTATATTATTCAACAGGAGGAAAGTAGATGGACACTGAACAAACCATCGCAGTGAAAACTCAGTCCGTGAAACAGTCTTTTCAATTGTTTGACTGGTTATATAAGTATGGCACGATTGTGACGATCGGGCTTTTGATCGTCATCTTTACCTGGGCCAACCCATCCTTTATTGAAGGGGAAAACATTATTAATATCTTACGGTCGATCTCCATTGTAACGATCATTGCCATTGGTGTGACTATCTCTCTGTCGATCAATGGATTTGATCTTTCTGTCGGTTCGACTGCATCTCTGGCGAACGCCATTGTAATTTCAATGTTTGTCTGGTATTCCCAGAACATCTTTATCGCATTGATTGCTGTGTTAGCTGCTGCGCTTATCGTGGGAGCATTGAACTCTTTATTGATTGTGAAATTTAAGATTCCTGATATGCTTACGACTTTGGCTATGATGTTTATTATTCAAGGGGTAGCCCTCACCTACACAAAAGGGGCAACGATTACACAAAACATGGTTATGCCAGATGGCACATTCGCCGCAGGAGCGATCAGCCCGTTATTTGAAAAAGCAGGGCAGGTGCCTTGGATTATCATCGTTATGGTCCTTGCTGTTGTTCTTGTACACATCTTTTTATCTTACACAAAGCATGGAAGATACATGTATATGATCGGCGGCAACCAAGAGGCGGCCAGATTATCAGGGATACCGGTTAATAAGTACAAAATGATTGCTTACTTGCTTTCCGCTGTTTGTGCAGCCATTGGAGGGACGGTGCTTGCAGCCCGAGTGATGACTGCGGAAATTAATGCAGGTGCTCCATATTTAATGGATGCTGTGGCTGCCGCTTTTATTGGATTTGCTGTATTCGGGGCCGGCAAGCCGAATGCAATTGGCACATTTATTGGAGCTGTGCTGATTGGAATTTTGCAAAATGGGCTTGTGATGATGTCTGTTCCATATTATGCGATGGACATTGTTAAGGGAGCCGTTTTGGCTTTTGCATTAGGGCTGACTTACTATAAGCAGAGATAATGGAGGGGACTTATTTGAAAGATTTTACTTCAGCTTATTTTACGATGAATGAAGCAGATGCAGTAGAATATGCGCAAAAAAGATTAGATATTTTTGCTGAGGATGCCGATTTGGAATGCCGTGAAATCGGGGATGGCAATTTGAATTATGTCTTTAAGGTCGTTGACCGTCGAAGCGGCCAGTCCATCATTATTAAGCAGGCAGGACCAGTAGCTCGTATTTCTGATGCCTTTAAGGTTTCTCCGGACCGCAATCGAATTGAAAGTGAAATATTGGCGCTGCAAGGCGAATTGGCTCCCGGCTTTGTGCCAAAAGTTTATTCCTATGATCCTATTATGAACTGCTGTGTGATGGATGATTTATCTGATCATGAAATCATGCGTTCCGCTCTTTTAAAGCATAAAAAATTCCCGTTATTCGCTGATCATATTACGACATTTCTTGCCCGTACCTTGCTGCTTACCTCAGATGTCGTCATGGGACATAAAGAAAAGAAGCAGAGGGTACAGCAGTTTACAAACCCTGAACTTTGTGAAATTAGCGAAGATTTGGTTTATACAGAGCCATTTTATGACTGTGAGCAAAACGATGTATTTGAGGGAACGAAGGAATTTGCCCGTGAAGTGATTTGGAATGATGAAACGCTTAAGCTGGAGACAGCAAAACTAAAGTTTGATTTTATGACAAAGGCCCAATCTCTTCTTCATGGCGACCTTCATACCGGTTCGATTTTTATTAAAGAAGATTCTACGAAAATGATTGATCCTGAGTTTGCTTTTTATGGGCCGGCTGGCTATGATATCGGGAATGTAGTAGCAAATCTTATCTTTGCCTATGTTCATGCGAGCTATACAATAGAAGAAACCGAAGAAAGAAACGATTACCTGCAATATTTAGAAGAAACAATTATTCAAGTGATTGAGCTGTTTGCAGAGAAGTTTATCCAGTTGTGGGATGAGACAGTGACAGAGCAGACAGCAACTCTACCAAGCTTTAAAGAGTGGTATTTGGATTCCATTCTTGAAGATACCGCTGCGGTTGCTGGACTTGAACTGTGCCGGAGAGTAATCGGTATTGCTCACGTGAAGGATTTGACATCGATTTCTTATGCAGAAGACCGGGCAACAGCAGAGAAAATTTGCTTAACGGCCGGAAAAGCATTTATCCTTCAGCGAGCAGGTATTCGGGCAGGCACTGATTTTGTGCAGGTACTGCGCCAGAGTGTAAATCAGTTTAGTAAAGGGGCAATCAGCGATGACAACACCAGTAGCAGCCATTCAATCAGTCCGGTTAGATGATGATAACGATGCTCTTGTTCTTCTTGACCAGACGTTGCTGCCAAATGAAAAGGTTTTTCTTCAGCTTTCAAAGGTAGAAGAGATTTGGGATGCAATCTATCATTTAAAAGTGAGAGGAGCACCTGCTATCGGCATTGCAGCAGCTTATGGTGTTTATTTGGGCGTAAAGCGATTAGAAGCAGTAACCTTTACCGAGCTGGCAACTGAATTTGAAAAAGTAAAAAAGTATCTGGAATCCTCCCGTCCAACAGCTGTCAACTTGTTTTGGGCCTTACAGCGGATGGAAGACCGCTTGCACATTGAAGCAGATAAGGATGTAGCCGTTATTAAGCGGGCGTTGAGAGACGAAGCCGAAACGATCCGTGAGGAAGATGAACAGGTGTGCTTGGCCATCGGCGAACATGCGCTTTCGTTATTAGAACCGGGATGGGGGCTTCTCACTCATTGTAATGCAGGCACGATTGCAACAGCTAAATATGGAACGGCTTTGGCGCCTATCTATTTGGGGCAGGAACGGGAGTACAATTTCAGCGTATATGCGGATGAAACAAGACCGCTTCTCCAGGGGGCCCGCTTAACTGCATGGGAACTACAGCAAGCTGGAGTAGATGTCACGTTAATTTGTGATAACATGGCTTCTCTCGTTATGAAAGAGGGCAAGGTGCAAGCGGTGTTAGTCGGCTGTGACCGGGTGGCTGCCAATGGGGATGCAGCTAACAAAATCGGCACATCAGGATTAGCGGTGCTGGCCAAGCATTATGGCATTCCGTTTTATGTATGTGCTCCGCTGTCTACAGTGGATTTAAAATGTGCATCAGGCGATGATATTCCAATTGAACTTAGAAAAGCAGAAGAAGTGAGTGCTCAATGGTATGAAAAACCAATGGCCCCGGAAAATGTGAAAGTGTACAATCCGGCTTTTGATGTTACTGATCATGAATTGATTACTGCCATTGTTACAGAAAAAGGCATTGCTTACGCACCTTTTGAAAAAAGTTTAGCTGAATTGATAGAGAAAGAATAATAAGCAGCAGGTCAAAGGCTTAATTACAGCCTTTAGACCTGCTTTTTTACGTTGCTCTTAATAAAGGATCGCTTACTTTAGATAAGTTGATCATTTTTCCAAATATACAATAACTGATCCCGGATAAATAGTTTGTCATCCCCGATAAACAACTTTATTGGAGAAAAGTCGGCTGCTTTTAGTTGTTATGACATGATAAGAGGGTAAAGGGAGAAAAGGCACCTGTATCAAGACGCGTGGATAAACTGAATTTATTTAGCTGAGACTAATATTGTCTTTACGAAACGAAAGAAAAGATGGTGATTAACATGCCTTGCTACTCAAGCGAGAAATTAAACGGACTAATAATGGAAGCAAAGAAGTATACAGCACAGGGAAAAGTAGCCGATTATATCCCAGCACTAAAGAAAGAAAATCCCAATGACTTGTCGGCAGCTATCTTTCATCCCGACGGAAGGTGCATTTCTGCCGGGGATGTGGACCAAAAAATCACGTTGCAAAGCATTTCTAAAGTACTGACACTTGCGCTTGCCTTGATGGATTGCGGAGAAGAGCGTGTGTTTGAAAAGGTAGGCTATGAGCCCACAGGGGACCCATTCAATTCTATAGTAAAATTAGAGCTGTATAACCCTTCAAAACCGCTTAATCCGATGATCAATGCTGGAGCATTAGCTGTGACAAGCATGATCAAGGGGCCCTCGATTGAAGCTCGTCTTGCCCGTATTCTTAGTTTTGTTCAAAAATTAACCGGGGACCAGGAAATGAGCTACTCCAAAGAAGTGGCACAGTCGGAATTCGATACGGCGGATCTTAACCGGGCGTTATGCTACTTTATGAGAGAGCACCAAATTATTGAGGAAGAAGTAGAGGGACTTTTAGAGCTTTATACGAAGCAGTGTGCAATTGAAATGACTTGCCTGGACCTCGCGAGAATAGGACTCATTTTTGCCATGAACGGGGTGGACCCTCTTACAAAAGAGCAGTTAATCCCTAAAGACATCGTCCGGATATGTAAAACATTTATGGTTACCTGCGGAATGTATAATGCGGCTGGAGAATTTGCTGTCAGAATCGGCATTCCGGCTAAGAGCGGCGTTTCCGGTGGAATTATGGGAGCGGTGCCTAATCGATTTGGCATTGGGATATTTGGTCCCGCCCTTGATGAAAAAGGAAATAGCATAGCGGGACTGAAATTGTTGGAAATGCTTTCTGAACAGTATTCTTTAAGTATATTTTAATGTAAAAGGCGACAAAGCTTTTCATTCTTTTTTAAGAAGACATCCATTGCCCTCCGTTCACATGAAGAGTTTGGCCTGTTACAAAGCGGGAGTCATCTGAAGCCAGGTACACGTAAGTGGGGGCTAGTTCAAACGGCTGGCCTTGGCGGTCCATCGGATTACCCGCTAATGAGACTTGATCGGCAGAGAAGCTGGATGGAATAAGAGGGGTCCATATCCGGCCAGGGGCGACTGCATTTACACGTATGCCTTCTCCGACTAAGCTGTTTGCTAAGGCCCGGGTGAAACCAACGATTGCTGCTTTAGTCGCTGTATAATCAATCAATTGCTTGTTGCCATCATAGGCTACTACAGAAGCTGTATTAATGATAGAACTGCCTGCTTTTAGATGGGGCAGCGCCGCTCGTGTCGTGTAAAAATGAGAATAGATGTTTACTTTAAACGTATCATCGAACTGTTCATCAGTGATGTCAAGCAGGCTGAGTTGTTGAAACTGAATACCGACATGGTTACAGAGAATATCCATTTTTCCAAAGGCTTGAACCGTTTTTTCTACGATACTAACACAGTGTTGTTTTTTTCTTACATCTCCAGGCAACAATAAACAGCGTCTGCCAAGTTCCTCCACTCTTAGTTTCGTCCGATTGGCATCCTCATGTTCATCTAGGTAAGAAATAGCTACATTGGCGCCTTCTTTAGCGAAAGCAATAGCCACAGCAGCTCCAATCCCGCTGTCACCGCCTGTGATAAGCGCCGCCTTTCCTGTTAATTTTCCGCTTCCTTTGTAATTAGGATTTTCGATAATAGGTCTCGGCACCATGAATTTTTCTACGCCAGGCTGGTGAAACTGGCGTTGTTCTGGAACGGTAACAGCGATTTCTTCGTAACGTGTTATTTTTCCATAGTTAGGATGCATTGGATATCGCTGTGAAGCTTGCCTTTTCTTTTTGTCATCAGCTGAATGGGTCATGATCAAGCCTCCTCTTCAAATAATATCAAATTACATTATGTTAAAAAGGACAATTCAATGACTTTAATAGGGTTTTTTCAGCAGCTAAAGACGGTTCTATTTTAAAGGGAGTTGAATAATTTAAAGAAGATAAGACAGTCTGAGGAGGTGGCACCATGAGATATTATATTAGTCCCCAAGTAAGATTATTATTAGTGAACCAATCGCAAGAAAAAGTGCAAGTCCTCTATGCATCGAATCCACATGCTTGGCAAATGCCTATGATAGGACCTCGTCCTCCTTATTATTGTCATCCGAAATATCAGGCCTATTATCCGGTTCTATAATTAGATTTCCCATTTCGAAACAGTGGAAGGAGATACAGCAGATTCCATTCGCATGTATAGTTATTTTTTAAATAAAGGCTCTGTTAAAGAGAAAGGTTGTTTTTTAATAGTCGATTGGAGCGATAGGCGGTGACTCCGAAGGGAAAAGCGTCCGCCGGCAGAGGCAATCAACAACTGAGTATACTGCAGCCTAAATAGGAGAAAGTTGTTTTTCACAAGACGGAACAAGCGAAGTTACATTGGATAGGTAAAGCCATTGTCAAAAAAATCGTCATTCAATTCTAGAACAAGGTCACATATCAGTCTTTTTATAAAAGAGTTAAATGGGGCAATTTTTCCCGGTTCATAGTCGGGGAGAGGGGGCTCCAAGGAAGAAATTTTTTGCCCCCTTTTTATTTGCACGGTCTTACGGGGATCGTTCTTTTTGTGATAATTTTCTCTATTTCAGCGGTACAAGCGCCCGGGTTTGATCAATGTATACAAAGGCATTATAACGGTCGCTAATTTTAGAAGGAACGTAATTGCCATAGGCTTCGTATTCAGGATGATAGACAACACCGATCGCCCTATGGCCAATCCAGCTGTCAAACAGATGACGGTTTTGCTCATTAAAAATTAAACATTTATTGTAAGCTCCTGCTTGATGAAGGACATCTTCCCAAGAGTTTCTTTGAGCGGGCGGCACTTCCATCCTTTGAAATGGAAACCCCCATTCTTCTGCAGCGATCACAGTGCCGTGATGAGTGCCAAATCCAATGGCGTAGACATCTTCCGGTTCATTTTGTTCACGAATGAGCTGACCGACGTTAATCATTCCTTCATTCTTCATGTCTGTAGCAGAAGCATCTCCGATATGGGTATTATGTTCCCAGACAATAATTTTTGTATTTTCTCCGTAGTAACTTCGTAATTCATTAATCGCTTCTACCATATGTTCATCACGAATATTCCAGGAAAGAGAATCATCTCGTACCATGGCACGGTAATATTCTTCGGCATTTTTGGCAACTAGTGCATTCACTTTTAAGTTGAGGTCTGCTTCTTCTTTCCCCTTATAATGCTTTTCATGTGTCCGTATAGATGCCAGCAGCCTTGATACTTCCTCTACACATACATCAGAAATATTTAAAGTGGAGATTGCGTAGTTCTCCGGCTGGCGATTGAAAGGCTCAAAGCAAGAAAAAGCTTTTCTTGCCAGCGTCAAATCTACACCGGCAGTTTCTGTCCGTGATAAATAACTCAGCACTTCCTCCATGGACTCCCATAAGCTATAGACATCAATCCCGTAGAAACCTACTTTCTTCTCTGTCGGCCTTTGTTCATTATGGGCACGCAGCCATTCGATGAGAGAGACGATTTCTTGATTTGCCCACATCCAGGTTGGCCAACGGTCAAAGGCGTGCAACACCTCTTTGGCTTCTTTCTTCTCCGTCTCATAGCCTTTAATATAACGATTCACTTGCTGGGCTGATGGCCAGTCTCCCTCCACCGCGATCACTGAAAATCCCTTTTCCTCAATAAGCTGTTTTGACAGAGCAGCCCGCACGGAATAAAACTCAGAAGTTCCATGGCTCGCCTCTCCTAAAAGAACAATCTTGGCATCCCCAATTTCCTCAATAAGCCTAGTTAAATCTTCATTCGTTTCAAAGGGGAAGGCATATTTTTTTACCGCACTGACAAGAGGTTGATTCATCAGAAAAGCTCCTTTTCATGAGAAATTGATGGACATGTTCTATTTATTATGCACCTTTACAGGGACAATACCCACTATGCAAAGAAAGCGAACAAGTTCTACAAAATTACAGAGGAAGACAGTTAGAAGGAAAGATTTTTGATATAATGCTTTGTATGTTTCGAAGAAATGTAACAGAGGTGCTAGGATGAATAAAACAATCGGTATATTTGCACATGTGGATGCTGGCAAGACGACCTTTTCTGAACAGCTTCTTTACCATACAAATAGCATTAAACAAAGAGGAAGAGTAGACCATAAGGATACTTTTTTGGATAATCATGAAATTGAGAAACAGCGAGGCATTACAGTGTTTGCGGATCAAGGGGTTATGGATTATCGCGATTCTACTTATTATTTGATTGATAACCCGGGCCACGTCGATTTTTCTCCAGAAATGGAACGGTCGATTCAAGTGTTGGACTATGCCATTATTATCATCAGTGCTGTCGAAGGAGTGGAAGGTCATACGGAAACAATCTGGCAGCTGCTGAAAAAACATAGCATTCCTGTATTTTTCTTTATCAATAAAATAGATCGTATCGGAGCCGATGTTGAAAGAGTGTTAGATGAAATTCGAGCGGAGCTGTCAAAGGACATTGTTAATCTAACAGAGGGGTTTAACAAAGGTGAAATGAGCGAGGCCATGATTGAATTTATCGCTGAGCGGGATGAAGCTTTGTTGGAGCAATATATAAACGGCAGCTACGAAAAAGATGTATGGCTTCATACTATGATTAAATTGATTAAGAAAAGAGAAATATTTCCATGCGCCAGCGGCTCAGCACTTCAAGACATTGGTATATCCTCCTTTTTGGAAAAGCTGGACGAGCTAACTGTCACCCATTATTCAAATGATCAGGCTTTTGCCGGCCGTGTTTATAAAGTAAAGCATGATCATAATGGAACAAGAATTACTTTCATGAAATTGCTAAGTGGTACATTGCACGTCCGTGACGAAGTACATTACGGAAATGGAATAATTGAAAAAGTAACTCAAATAAGAAAATACAATGGAAGCAAGTTTCATACAGCTGACCAGGCCGGGGCAGGGGAGCTGTTTGCTGTTACTGGATTGTCAGAGGCGCATGCCGGCGATGGAATGGGTGTCTTACAAGAAAAAGCTGTGTATGAGATGGTCCCGACTTTAAAGTCCAAAGTGGTCATTGATCCTTCTATTCATGTAAAAGAAGCTCTGCGTTGCTTTCACATGCTGGATATTGAGGACCCTGCTTTGAACGTTACGTGGGAGGAGAATGTTCAGGAAATCCATATTCACGTAATGGGCGCTATTCAACTCGAAATTTTAAAGCAAGTAGTAAAGGAACGTTTTCAACTGGATGTGGCTTTCGGAGACCCGGAAATCATTTATAAGGAAACAATTGATTCGACCGTCAACGGATATGGCCATTTTGAACCATTAGGACACTATGCAGAGGTTCATTTAAAACTTGAGCCTGCCGAAAGAAATAGCGGGATTGCATTTGAAAATGCCTGTCATGTGAATGATCTGGCAGTAGGACACCAGAACTTAGTCCGCCATCACATTTTTGAGAAAGAACATAGAGGTCTGTTAACGGGCTCTACGCTAACAGATATGAAAGTTACCCTTCTTACCGGACGTGCCCATAACAAGCACACTTCGGGGGGCGACTTTAGAGAAGCGACTTACCGGGCGCTGAGACAAGGATTAGAAAAGGCAGAAAACATTCTATTGGAGCCGTATTACCATTTTAAAATTAAAGTGGAAATGGATCAGATGGGCAAAGTGCTTGCTGATATTCAGACGGCCCACGGCAGTTTTGATCCGCCACAAACAGAGGGAAATAAAGCGCTTTTGACCGGCAAAGCACCGGTAGCAACCTTTATGAATTACAGTACAGAGCTTGCTGCTTTTACACAAGGAAAAGGCGTGATGAATATGATAGTTGGAGGCTATTACCGTTGTCATAACGAAGAAGAAGTCATTAAACGAATCGGGTATAATAAGAATGCTGATCCTGAATATAGTTCGTCCTCCATCTTTTGTTCAAAAGGGCAGGGTTACACCGTTGCTTGGGATGAGGCAGAAGCAAAAATGCATGGTCTCTAATATATTCTGCCGTTTAAAAAAAGAAAAAAAGGAAAGAGTGTTAGGGAAAAAGTAAACAATAGCAGGAGTGAAAGCATGAAAGGAAAAATGGCGGATCTAGGCTACAAAGAATTTGAATTGGAAGTATCCTATGGAAAAAATAAAGAGTATGAAGCAGAAATTGAACAAGATAAAAAGAGTCACACATTTGAAGTGAAAATTGAAGATGAATTAAATGGTGTGGAGGTAGAGGGGGAAGAGGCGTTTAGACTTCTCTACCCATGTTTAAAGAAGCTGGAGATTAAGCATAGAACACCTAAACGGCAAGCAATTAGAAAAGCACTTGGCGCTTTCGGCTTGCCTGCCGGCTATAAAAAGTTTGAAATTGAGATTGTGTTTAAAGATGGGAGCAAATTAGAAATAGAAGATGAGAGATAAAATAGCTTATTTGCCATCAGTCCTATATGAAAAGCCCTTTCGCGCGGCTATCTGCTGCCACCCGAAAGGGCTTTTTGTTTCTTAGGATCCTCCTAGCGTTTCCACTAACAAGAAGAGGTTGAGAATAATAACGAGTGTAGCAATTCCCCAAGCAGCAATAGTTGTAATCTTATGGTTAACAAGCCCTCCCATGATGTTTCGGTTACTCGTAAACAAAATGAGCGGAATGAGGGCAAACGCAATTCCAAATGAAAGGATAACCTGGCTCATGACGAGGGCCCCTGTAGGATTTATGCCTGAGATAATAATGACAAGCGGGGGAATGATTGTAATCATTCTTCGCAAATAGAGATTGATATGCTTGCGGATAAACCCTTGCATAACTACATCTCCAGTCATTGTGCCAACTGCCGAGCTGGACAAGCCGGCAATTAACAAACCAAGACCAAAAGAAATACCAGCTGCTGGACCGATATAATCATGGAATCCCTGGAATGCTACATCTAAGTCTTCTACAACCATTCCTTTTTTAGAAAACAAAGCTGCAGCCACAATTAGCATACACATGTTAATGGCTCCTGCCACAATCATAGCAATGACAATATCAACAAATTCAAACTTAAATATTTTGCGTTTTTCTGCTTCATCTCTGCCGACAACCCGATTTTGTGTAAGTGATGAGTGGAGATAAATCGCATGTGGCATCACGGTGGCGCCAAGAATGCCAGCAGCCAATACAATCGAGTCTACTCCTTCAAATTTAGGGATAAGCATGCCTCCCAACACTTCACTGATATCCGGCTTAGCTAAAAAGGTCTGAAAAGCAAAAGCAAGCACAACGATCAGAACCATAGCAGCAATCCCTGTCTCAAGTGGCCGATATCCCCGGCGCTGTAATTCTAATATAGCAAAGGAACCTATCGCTGTAATAATGGCGGCTGGCACCATCGGAATATGAAAAAGCAAATACAATCCTAAGGCAGCGCCGATGAATTCAGCGAGATCGGTTGCAATGATGACAAGTTCACTTTGTATCCATAAAAAAATCGAAACCCCTTTCGGAAAGCGGTCACGTGCCACTTCAGGCAAATTCTTTCCAGTGGCGATTCCGAGTTTAGCGGATAGAGATTGGATAAGAACAGCCATCAAATTGGAAACAGCGATGACCCATAATAACAGATAACCGTATTTTGAGCCTGCTGTAATGTTTGTTGCGAAGTTTCCCGGGTCAATATAAGCAACGGCAGCAATAAATGCCGGACCGAGAAAAGGAAGTATTTTATTAATTCCTTTTGCCTCACCTCTTAGGACAGCTTCGGCAGATTGGGTCGTTTTATTTACCTTTAGATTGCTTTCTTTGTAAACCAATTTTTCTTTCCTCCCTGCCTAATTGTAAGTGAATAGCAATAAAGTTGCCTTAAGTAAAAATAATTATGTCTATTTTATGCAATAAATGTAGAAATGTAAATTATTTTTATTTCTAACTGATTAGCTGAATAAAACAGCTTCCGCTTTGCCATAGTAGAGGCATACAGTTATTTGATAGAGGAGGGGACCTTTCTGATGGATCACACGAAAGCCAGCTGGAAAAATGAAAATGTTATTTCTCAATTGCACAATTCTATAGACAATGTCATAGCGGCAATGGGCCAGGCACAATCAAACCCTACAGAGCAGGCCATCCAGCAAGCGCGCAATACGATTGACCAGGCAGGTAGCGCTCTAGCGAATGCTCTTGAAAAAAGTGAGCATTTAGAGCCCATTCATAGGCTGCAGGAGCAGCTAAATCGGAATAAGCAGCAGCTGGAACAGCTAGAGTCCAATAAGTAATAGAAAAAGCTGATCTAGTGGTAATAAAAAGGACGGTTTTACCTTTATTGGGAAACCGTCCTTATATTTTATTCTGGGATTTTCTCGTAGGCTAACTTCATAATAATATCCTGGTGCTGAGGATATTTTTGCAAAAGCACATTTTGGGTAAATAATTCAAAGTCTTCAAACTCGAAACCCGGAGAAACCATGCAGCCGACTAAAGAAAAAGCATCTTTCTGATTAACAGAAGAGCCAAAAATTGAATTTTTTGGAACGAGTGCCTGGGGGATTTCTCCCTTTTCTAGATCAATGCCTAATTGAATTTCTTCATATTCTCCATCTTCATGAATGACATGAATCGTCAAAGGGCTCCCAGCGTGAAAATACCATAATTCATCCGATTTAAGACGGTGAAAATGGGAAACGGCATTGGACGTTAACAAAAAATAAATGCTTGTATAAAGCATTCGCTGACCTCTAAACGCTGCTTGGAGCTCTTTAGCGGATATTTGCTCTTCGGATGCAAATGTCCTTTTGTAATACCCTCCCTCGGGATGGGGAGACAGTCCAAGCTTTGAAATTAACGATTGTATTGTACTCATATGAATGATAAACCTCCTTATATATTCCACTCCTTTTTAATTACCAAACAAAGAGCCCTACAATCATAGCTGTCAGACTAGAGACAAGAATACCACTAAATAGCAATCTCCATGTATGGTCGGCAATAAAAGCGGATCTTTCCTGCCCAAATAAAGAGCGAATGCTTCCGAGAATAATCCCGATGGTCGGGAAATTGCAGAAGGAAATAAGAAAGGCGGAGATAACCGCTTTTGTATGGGCGTTTAGTGTCGCAAGCTCGGGTTTTAAATGCGTCATTGCGATAAATTCATTAGCGGCTAATTTTTCCCCCATAAATTGTGCAATTTTAAATACGTGAGCCCATTCCACTCCCATTAAGAAGCTTAATGGGGAAAATACTACAGCAAAAGCATTCTCAAGTGACAGCTGATGATGAATCAGACTTAATGCACTATCGGTAGCGGTGATAAGGGAAACAAAACCAATAAGCATGACGGCAATGATGAGGGCCAGTTTTCCCCCTGTTAACATACTGTTTGAAATGACATCAAAGAAATTTCCTTTTGCTGTTTTAGAGGGAGCGTAGACGATATCCTCTTCTTTGGAAACAGTGTACGGATTTAGCAGCGAGGTAATCATTAAAGCGCCGATCGCGTTTAAGGGAATAGCTGTTAATACATACTTTGCATCTAAAAGCTGCAAGTAACCGCCGAGCATTCCCGCACTTACACAAGACATACTAATCATTGAGACAGTTAACAGCCTTGTGTTATCCATTTTATTTAATTGTTCACGGGTAACGGCAAGGGCTTCATTGTTCCCCAAAAACATCACTTGAATGGAATAGAAGCTTTCAAAGCGGGGAGTTCGTGTAACTTTGGAAAAGAACCAGCCGATGCCGTTAATAATGAGCGGTAAAATTCCAAAGTAAGTTAAAATATCAAAAAAAGTGATGACAAAAATAATCGGCATCAAAACATTCATGAAAAAAGTGAAGGCCGAGCTATTAACAGGTGCCAAGTTTCCAAATACGAAATTAATCCCAACCATGGAGCTGTTGATCAGCCAAAGAAAAAAGTCAGAAATGAATGTAATGCTTTTCCCGCCAATGCCAGTGGATAACATAAACCAGGTAACACCTAACTGTAAAACGAACAATATAATGATTGGTTTAAAATTTACCTTCGAACGATTAAGGGAGAAAACGTAAGCCAAAGTCAATACTGCCAGGATCCCAATTACATTAATAACAAAATACATTGGTTTACTCCTTTTACTTAGTGAGTGTGTACACTTCTCGTAATTTAAAACGCGGCCCTATTCTTTAATAAACTGCTGTATTGATTTAGAGCGATAAATAAGGAAAGTGTGCTGTTTTTCGGTAAGCTAGTTTATACGATGCAGTTAAGTCATGCTTAACCTGGTTGCCCTGCCTGATTTGACAGCTGATGAGATATAGGACTTCTTATTAGAATGTTCAATCTAGGTAAGTGACAAACTGTTTTAAATTTCCATCTGACAGGGAGGGAAGAAGACGAATGTTTCTACAAAAAAATCCCTTTCGACTGTTGCCGAGTCGAAAGGGATGTTGGTTAACCTATATGTTTAGATAGGGAAGACATATCGTCTTTTGATCTTTGGTTGTTCGTTTTCCGGCGTCTAGCGGTAAACAAACGATACACAGCTGGAATGAGCAGCAAAGTGATAAAGGTAGCAAACAGGAGGCCGCATATGATAACGGTTGCCATAGGTGCCTGATAATTTCCTGAAGTGCCGGATGCCAAAGCCAAAGGGATCATGCCGCCTACTGTTGTTAAGGTGGTCATGAAAATCGGGCGGATACGGTTCTTTCCTGCTTCGACAAGGGCAATTTCAACAGAATAACCTTCTCTGCGAAGCTGGTTCGTGCGGTCAATAAGCAGAATGGCGTTGTTTAATACAATGCCGATAAGCATGATTACTCCGATTCCAGACATTAGATTTAATTCTCTTTGGGTAATAAATAATCCTAAAAGAACGCCGGTGATTGTCATCGGAATCACTGACATTACAATAAGCGGATGGCCTAAATGGTTGAATTGCACAGCCATGACTACATATACAAGGAAGAGAGCAATCGCTAACACGAGAACCATATCCAGCATTAATTCTTGTTGCTGTTCGAGATCTCCTGCTACGCCGATTGTATATCCAGCAGGCGCTTTAAACTCTTCGATTAGCCTTTGTACATCTCGGTTAACGGCTCCGAGATCCTTTCCTTCAATGTCAGCCGATAGAGACATAAAGCGTTCACCATCTATATGAGAAATTTCGTTAGGTGTTTTCACACTCTTCAGCTCGATAAAAGCAGACAGTTGTTGTTCGCCGTTTTTGCCTGGCACAGTTAAATCTAGAAGGGAAGATTGCGTGTTTGTCTTTTCAGACCATCTCATCATTATAGGGACGTTTTCATCGTTAATTCTCATTTCACCGGCAGGTATCTGCAGAAGAGCCTGTTCAATGAGTTGTTTAATTTGGTTTTGGGATAATCCAGCCTTCTCAATTTCTTTGTTATTAAGAGCAACCACTTGTTCCTCGGAAGTGCGGTTCATAGAATTTTCTACACCGACGATTCCATCAATGGAATAAAGCTCTTTAATAAAGTCATCTGCTACAGCTTGCAGTTCGTTAAAATCTTCTCCTTTAATATTTACTTGAACAGGGGAACCACCGCCGCCGGACATGGCACTTTGTACATTTTTGATTGGCTCGGTTTTCTGAAGATCGCGCAATGATTTTAAAATCTCTTCATTGACTGTTTTTTGATCTTTTTTTATTTGATCTCCCTTTGTCATATTGATAATGGCATAAAACATTCCCCCATTATCCATTACATAGTTGGAATCAACATCTTCAATAGAGCTTAATTTTTCATTTATTTTCTGAGCAGCTTTTTCTTTTTCTTCAGAGGAAAGGCCTGTTTCTAAATTGACCATTAGTTCGGTATAGCGATTAAACATATCAGGCATAATGGTCATCGGAATTTTTCCAGCAAGGGATAGTGAACCGGCAAATATAATGAAAAAGAGAACGATGATTGTGAAACTGCGTCGCTTTTTCTTAATTGTCCAGGTGACTATCCGGTTGTAGCCCTGCATGAAAGGTCCCTCTTTAAAATCTTTCTTCGGCTTTCGAAGCATTAGTAATTTCTCCGAGAGTGAAGGAATAAGGGTAAAGGCGATAATCACAGAGCTTATGAGTGTAATCGCGACGACTGCTGACAGCATCATCATAAATTGCCCCATTTCACCGCCAATCAGCCCAATTGGCAGAAATACAACGATGGTTGTCAGCATGGAGGCAATAACAGCAGCAGCGACTTCCTTTGTGCCTGTTATTACTGCCTCAAGATTAGTGAGTCCCTGTTCTTTTTTTCTATAGATTGATTCCAAAATCACGATGGAAGAATCTACCATCATGCCGATCCCTAAACCAAGTCCGATCAATGTCAACATGTTAAAGCTGTAACCAAACATCCACATAGCAGCAAATGTAAGTAAGACGGAGGTCGGAATGGACAAGCCGATAATAAAGGTAGCCCGGAGGTTGCGCAAAAAGATTAGAAGCACGGCAATGGCGATTATTCCACCGATTAAAATGTTATCTGTTACTCCGTCCAAAGATTCTTTTACATAGTCCGCTTGCGCTACAATTTCATTTAACTGAAACCCTTTGACAAGCTGCTCCTTTTTCATGCGCTCAACCTCTGCCCGCACAGCTTTTGCCATCTCTATTTGTGTCACATCAGAGGACCGGCCGATTTGGACAAAAATAAAATCTTTTGTACCGTTTTTCCAGACGAAAGAGGAGCTTTCAAGCGGCTGAAGTGAAACATGAGCAATTTCTTTTAATTTAATGAAGCCGGTTGGAGTTGGAAGCTGAATATTTTGGATATCCTCTATACTTGTTAGCTTGGTATTCCAGCGCAGTGAAGGAGAGTTCTTGTCACCGCTTAATTCACCTAAAGACGCTTCATTGTTTGCTTGTTGGATGGCTTCCATCGCTTGCTGGATATCCACTCCGTTTTTTACCGTTTTTTGCCGGTCGAATTCAATGGCCGCTTCATACTCCACCACGCCTGAAAGTGAGACATCCCTTACTTCGGGTAGCGCCTCTAAACGCGGTTCCAGCACGTTTTTTGCAAAAGAAGTCATCTTCCCGATGTCACCACCGGATACATCCATGAAAAACTCATAGCTCTGATTCGTTCCATATTGACCTGCCGAAATATCAGTGATACTGGAGACTTCGGTTTTTAAAGAGTTAGCGGCCGCTTCGACTTCTCTATACAGCTCTTTTCCCCGTCCGCGCTCAAAGGTGATTTGAATGGAGCTGCGGCCAATGTTTGTTGTTGATTGGGTGCTCTCTATGCCGTCGATAGCTTCAAGTTTTTGTTCGAGCGGGGTCGTAATGGTCCGCTCGACCTCGATAGCAGCCATTTCCCCAGCACTTATTTCTATATAAGCACCGTCCATGCCGATGGAGGGAAGCAGTTCTTTATCTAGTTTTAGAATGGAATATGCTCCGATTATTGCCACTAAAGCTGTCAATAACCCAATTAAAATTTTTCTTTGAACAATAAATTTTACAAGGTTCACAATCATTCTCCTTTTATTTTGATGTGGTAATAGACATCCCAAGTACTGATCTTATGCTCAAAAATGAGGAGGATAACCCACTCAGGATAAACTCCTTTGGAAGGAATACGGGAATGAATAATTTCAAGGGAGGGTGGTAGGCGTTGGCAGTATGTATCCTTAAAGAGCGCTATTTGTATTTCCATATTATCCCCATTTATGGATCTTCATAATGAACTACAGACAGATATTTCTCTCAGACTTTGGTCTGAGAGAAATGATAATAAGGCAGCCGTTTTGAAAAATAATTAAAAGGGAAAACTAGAAATAATGCACAGCGTTAGATAAATTTTGTGTGAGCAAGAAATGAATGATACGAGGGGGAATATATTGGCCCTTTTCGTATTTGAATTAATAAGGGAGATAGAAACAGATGGAGTTTTTTCTTGTCGTATTGTTGCTTCTAGCAGTCATTGGGTTTTCTAATGTATTGAATCATTTTATACCGTTTGTTCCTGTACCACTCGTACAAGTTGCTTTGGGGGCAACGATTGTAGCTTTTCTGCCCAATCTCCATATACCAATGGAACCCGAACTGTTTTTCGTATTATTTATCGCTCCCTTGCTCTTTAATGACGGAAGAAACGTGCCAAGGGCAGCTTTATGGAAAATGCGCAACCAAATTTTACTGCTTGCCCTCGGGCTTGTATTTGTGACGGTATTTGCTATCGGCGGTTTTATTCATTGGTTAATCCCCTCCATTCCTCTGCCTGCTGCATTTGCCTTAGCTGCTATTTTATCACCGACGGATGTCGTAGCTGTTGGCGCTGTATCGAGCAGAGTCAGCTTGAACAAAAGAATCATGCATCTGCTTGAAGGGGAAGGCCTCATGAATGATGCATCTGGACTGGTTGCTTTCAAATTCGCAGTCGCTGCAACAGTAACGGGTGTTTTTTCGCTGGGAGAAGCCGTTTGGAGTTTTTTAGTTATTGCTATTGGCGGCTTTGCTATCGGAGCGGTCCTTGCTTTTGCTGTTATCCGCCTCAGAGTTTTTATCCGCCGTCTTGGAATGGAAGACGTGACAGTCCACATGCTCATTCAAATTCTCACGCCTTTTCTCATTTATTTAGCTGCAGAACATGTGCATGTTTCGGGCATTTTAGCTGTAGTTGCCGCCGGTATTGTTCATGCGATTGAACGGGACAGAGAGCAATCGCCGGCCGTGCAGCTGCAAGTAGTATCAAAGAGTACCTGGACTGTCATTTTATACATACTGAACGGTCTAGTGTTTGTGCTGCTCGGTTTACAAGTGCCGCTTGTGTTAAATGAAATTTTCCAAAGCCCGTTATTCAATAATGTCAAAGTTATTACATACATTCTCCTGATCGGTTCAGCACTTTTTCTACTTCGCTTTATCTGGGTCTATTTCTCTTGGTGGGGCGGATGGACACTGCGGAAGCAGCAAGTGGAAAGGCCGTCGCTCAGATCTGTGGGAATTGTTACGATCTCCGGAGTACGAGGAGCTGTAACGCTCGCGGGTGCTTTCACCATCCCGTATACACTGGCCGATGGCAGCCCCTTTCCTGAACGTGCGTTGATTGTTTTTATTGCCGCTGGTGTTATTTTAATGACGCTGACGACAGCGAGTATTGTCTTGCCGATTTTAGCTAAGCCAGTGAGAGAGAAGGGAGAGGAGAATAAAGAAAAGCTGGAAAAGTCGGCGTTTATTCAAACCCAAAAAGCGGCTATCCGTGCCATTCGCGAAGTGATCGATGAGGAAAACCGAGAAGCTGCTTTAGCGGTCATTGCCACCTATAATCGAACGATCAGTGAGCTGATTTTTGAAAGTGATGAAACAGATTCTTCTGAGTGGGAAAAAGAGAAAGCAGATACTCGCCTAAGAGCGCTTGGAGCAGAAGCGCAATACCTTGGCAAACTCATAAAAGAAAAAAGAATAAGCAAGGAAATGGCTTATTTGCTTCAAGAATATATTCATCGGCGGGAAATAGCAGTAATAAACCGTTTGAGGTATAAAATGCTTATTTTCTGGACGTTATTAAGACGGAGTGTTCTCCAGCTTATACAAGTTTTACTGCCTGGCAGTCAGGAGAGAAGAAAGCGCCAAAGAACAAAGTATAAAAAGATGCTCGAGTTAAAAATCGAAATGGTTGAATACGCCGTTGAAGTATTGAAGAACGAAATGAACGCCAACAATAAAAATGTGTCATTTCTTGTGATGGGAGAATATAATCAGCTGCTTGCGAAGCTAAAATTAATAAGGAACAATGGCACCTCTAAAAACTTTACTCGCTTAGGGCGCGAACTTCAGGTGAAGGCCTTTCAGGCAGAAAGAGATGAAGTGCAAAGCTTATATGAAAGAGGAAAGATTACATTAGACATAACAAGAAAAATCCGCCAGCAAATCAATATAAGGGAGACTTACTGGATTGGGGAAAATAATTTAAATGTATGAGAAGAAATGATTCGCTGAAAGCTCATTGTGGTACACTTGAAAAGAGTGAAAACGGATTATAAACAGAGGTGTGCACAAGTGAAAACGGTCTTAGTTATTGGCGGTGGCATTACAGGGCTGTCCGCTATGTATGAATTGCACAAATGGAAACAGCAAACACAATCAGATGTAAGGTTAGTGCTTACAGAAGCAGCTGGTGAGCTCGGCGGAAAGATCCGCACAGTAAAGAGCAACGGATTTATGATGGAAACAGGTGCTGACTCCATCGTCACACGCAAAGCGAGCAGCATGGCCTTTATTGAAGAACTTGGCTTGCAAAATGAAATGGTCTATAATGCGACGGGACGCTCGTTTATTTATACAGATGGAAAGTTAAAACCGATTCCTGCCGATGCCGTATTTGGTATTCCGGCAAGCGTGGAGTCGCTCGCCAAAAGTACACTTGTATCGGCAGAAGGAAAAGTAGAGGCGTTGAAAGATTTTTATATTAGAAATAATACCTTTACAAAAAACGACTCGATCGGCAAGTTTTTGGAGCACTTCTTCGGGAAGGAATTGGTTGAAAAACAGATTGCTCCCGTTCTCTCCGGCGTGTATTCCGGTAATCTCAGCGATTTGACTATTGCTTCTACGCTCCCTTACTTGCTGGATTATAAAGAGAAGTATGGAAGCATTATTAAAGGATTGGAAGCAAATAAGGAAAAGTTTCAAAGCAGCGGGAAAAAGTTTCTTTCTTTTAAAAATGGCTTAGATACATTGATTGAGGCATTTGCAGGCAAGATTGAGGAAGCGGAAATCCGCAAGAACATGAAGGCCGAGAAAATAAAAAAAATAAAGGATTATTATAAAGTCTCTTTTGCAAATGGTGAAGTGGTTGAAGCCGATTACGTGGTACTCAGCATTCCCCATACAGCTGCAGAAAAGCTATTTAATGACCAGGCGCTTGCTGGAGAATTTTCCCGCTTGAAAACCAGCTCTTTGATTAGTGTATATGCCGGTTTCAACGTGCCTGACAGCTTGCTTCCAGCAGATGGAACAGGTTTTATTACAGCGAATACTCATGAGTTATCATGTAACGCATGCACCTGGACAAGCCGCAAATGGGCGCATACATCAGAAAGCGGCAATCTGCTCGTGCGTTTATTCTATAAAAGCAGTCACCCGGCATTCGCTTCCTTGCAGGAAATGAACGAAGAAGAACTGCTTCAAGTGGCCATAAAAGACATTCATCAAGGGCTTGGCATGGAGCTTGAACCAATTGTGAGTGAAGTAACGAACTGGTCTGATAGTATGCCGAACTATTTAATCACCCATCCGCAAACAGTCCAGGCACTTGAGAAGGACTTGGCAGCTTCTTATCCGGGTATTTTGTTGGCTGGCTGTTCTTATTACGGTGTAGGCATCCCAGATTGCATCGAGAATGGAGAAGCTACGGCAAAAGGGATTATCGATCTTTTTTAAAACGATTATATTTCACCGCATTATCGAAAAAGTGGGTCTCCTAAAGTTTTAGGAGACCCACTTTTTTATTCGTTCACTGGTTTTTCTTTTAACGGGTAATCTTTCAGCCGGTAGATGCTTAAAATGACACCCGTGAGGAACGAATAAAGTAAAATAGTAATCGTCCCGTAACTGATAAAGGGAACAAATATACCCATATAAGGAAGTAATCCCAATGTCATTCCTGTATTTAATACGAGCGGCAATGTGTAAAGCACGAAACAGCCCACTAAAAGAAACTGTCCAAAAGAATCTTTTATCTTGCCTATTAGCCAGAGTACTCTTACAGAAAAAGCCATAAGAATCAAGAGAAGGAATAAAAAGAAAAGCCAGCCTAAACCATAAATCGTTGTCACAAGCACCATGTCTGTCTGTGCCTCTGGAACGGAAAGATGAAATTGTGAAGGGTCAATCGTTTTTCCAAACAAGCCAGCCTCACTAATGATTTTTTTTAATTGGGTATAGAAGTAACTCTCTTCAGGATAAAGAAAGGATGGTACTCTTCCTAACTGATAGCTCTTAGCGGTGAGCCATAAAACGGATCCACCACCCCCTGCAAGCAGAAGGAGACTTCCAGCTAAAAGTGCCAGAGCTTTTGGCTTCTTGCGAATGGACCAGCCATACATAACAAGAACCATGCTTGTGTAAATCATTGCATTGACTAAACTAAGGGCTTCCAGAAAGAGAACGAGAGGAAGAATAAATAAGATTGCAGTCTTCCACCACTTTAGAGAGCTGCCGGATAAAAAGCTCGCCCAGGCCAAAAAATAAAAAGGCAGCACAATTGTTGAGTCACCTTTAAAAGGGCCCATACTCAAATAATAAGTTCCATTTACCATTCTGGCAGATAGTAGACCTTCCCCAAATACAAGGAATAGTGCTACTGTAGCGGTACAATAAAAGAACCAGCTGTATCTGTGCAATTTTCTATAATCAAACTGCATCCAGACAAGTAAAACGACTATACCAGCCAGCGAAGCAACTATTTTAGTAATAAAGAGTGGGTTTTCTTGATCAAGCGCGAATAAGGGGAAAAAGCCGAGACATAAAGCGGTAGTAAAGAGAGCAATCATCCCCCACTCTATTTTGGGTTTATGGACTTTTTTCATTTTTTTGCTGAGCTTGACAGGGTCTCCCATTTGTCGGATGGCTTCTTTTTCAGCTTCCGCTTCTGTTAGTCCCTGGCGCATATAGTAGCTGATGTTTTTTTCCAGGTGTTGGGTTAACTCCAGAGCAACAGCACGTTTCGTCTCTTTTGAACGTATACCGCTTATCGTTTGTTCAATAAATGACTGTTTATCCATGCATCATCGCTCCTTTCCAAATCTCTTGTAAGGATAGAGGGATGACGGAAGATTTTCTTTCTAGCTTCTGCAGCATCTTTTTTCCTTTAGAGTGCAGAATATAATATTTGTCCCTGTCTTCTTGCCATTCCGCCATGATGTATCCTTTTTGTTCTAATGAATGGAGAAGCGCATATAAAAAGCCCTCATTCTTATTGAACTTGGTGACTCCACGGCTGCGCAAGTGAGACAATAATTCGAAACCCGTCTTTTTTTCATTGAGTAACTGAAAAATGGCCAATAAAATATCCTCGTCTTTTTCCTTCTTTTTTCGAATTTCTTTATATACGTTCTGCTGGATTTCAGAGGTAAACTGCAGTCCCGGAAAAGCTTTCTCATGAGAGAGCTTTTTTAAGCTCTTTAATTGATCGTCCATTATTATCGCTCCTCCAGTTGTTTTTTTAACAAGTCCTTGGCACGGCGCAGTCGTGTTTTAACTGTGTTCATTTTAATGCCGGTTATTTGTTCGATTTCTTTTAAAGGCAAATCTTCATAATAGCGCAGATAGATAATTTCACGGTATGGAACAGAAAGCTGCAAGACAGCTTCCATCAGCCCCGACTGTTCGTCTTTTTTTATTACTTGTCCTTCTACATTTTCCACAGAGACAGGAGAATGTATAGTATCCGTGTCCACTGTTTCTACGTTACGAGTATGCCAGCTTTTTAAATGATCTTTACAATGATTGATAGCAATTCTCCACAGCCATGTTTTCATTTTTGACTGGTGATGGAAGGTGCGAATGGACTGGTAACATTTAACGAAAATTTCTTGGGTTAGATCTTCGGCAACCGTTTTATTTTTTACGTAGGAATAGACAAGCACCAAAATGTCTTGTCCATACGCGGTCATCACCTGATGAAAGAGTGAATCATAATCATCGGCTTGAAGTGCTTCAGCAAATATTTCTTCCACATCATTTCCCCTCCTAATTATTAGACGAAGCAAAAACACAAAAGGGTTCAGTTAAAAAGAAAAAAGCAGTGTAACAAAAACATTCCATCTTCTATGCGTTAGTTTCTTTGTTAATTATGTTTAAAAAATAAATAATTGGATACAATAAGTACGTAAGATTGATTGTTATTTACATGCTAGGAGGCAACAAAAATGGAACACGGAAAAGTAAAATGGTTTAACAGTGAAAAAGGCTTCGGATTTATTGAAAGAGAAGACGGAGAAGATGTATTCGTTCATTTCTCGGCTATTCAAACTGAGGGATACAAAACTTTAGATGAAGGCCAGGAAGTAACATTTGACGTAGAGGAAGGCCAACGCGGCCTACAAGCGGCAAATGTAACGCCGGTATAATTCACTGCATACAAAAACAGACTCATGTACATGAGCCTGTCAGTTTGTCGACAAAAGGGGTTCGGAATAGTCTTATTCCGAACCCCTTTTGATTTTTCGGTAGTTTTAAAGCCCT
>NZ_JBIQDP010000014.1:0-137905 GCF_045370945.1 Pseudobacillus sp. 179-B 2D1 NHS | reverse complement strand
AGCCCCCATTCACAAGCAAAATAAAAAGGACTGTAGACAAACTCTAGAATTTCATTGAGTTTGTCTACAGTCTGAGCAAATCAACCAAATAGGTTGATTTGCTTTTTTTATTTTTTTGAAGACATATTCACACCGAGCACACCGCCCATCATTGCTGTGACGATAAAGCAGAGATGATAGACGAGCTGCTCCCATCCGAAGACGGAATCATGACCTAAATACTGGTAAAGAATCATAACTAAACTGTATAAGAGCCCAGCGGCTCCTCCTGAGAGCCAGCCCTTTTGGCCAGAGAGCTTTCCTGAAATAAATCCCCCGATAAAAAGCACAAAAAATGAGGTGATTGTAATCGAGAGATGCAAGGATGATTCATTCAACGAGCTGAACCGTAAAATAAGAGAAAAGACAAGGCTACACACCGCAGCAAATACAAAAATTACGATCGTTCCATACATAATTCCATAACTGAAAGGCTTCACGTTAAAGTCCTCCTTACTTTCCATTGTTTGTATTTCATGTTTTTTTCACTTAGGCTCACACTAAGAGGTAACATTAACAGATATAAAGGAGAGTTCCATGGTTTACTGGACAATCATTTTTCGAGTCATATTTCTATATGTTGTTATTTTATTTGTATTCCGGATGATGGGCCGAAGAGAGATTGGTGAGCTGAGTATCCTGGATCTCGTTGTATTCATTATGATTGGTGAAATGGCTGTCATTGCCATTGAGCAGCCGAATGATCCGTTAATGCACACACTTGTGCCCATCGCTCTTCTCGTTATTATTCAAATCAGCCTTGCGTATATCTCTTTAAAAAATGTAAAGTTCAGAGAGTTTATCGACGGCAAACCAGAGATTGTTATTAAACACGGAAAGATTGATGAAAAGGCGATGAGAAGACATCGCTATAATTATGATGATTTACTTCTTCAACTGCGTGATAAAGATATTCGCCATATTGATGATATCGAATTCGCTATATTGGAAACATCCGGCACTCTGTCAATTCTCAAGAAAGAGAATAAGAAAAAAGAGGGCTCATTCACATTGCCGATTGTGCTGGATGGCGAAGTCCATCATGAACATTTGCGAATGATTGGCAAAACAGAGCAATGGCTCATGCGTGAATTAAAGAAAAGAGGCTACAAAGATATTAAAGGCATTTCGTTTTGTAGCTTCCATGATGGCACGTTTTATATTGACAAGATGGGAGTATAAAAGCCGATTTATTTTTTTACAAAAGGAAGCCGCGATAAATCTTGTTTAGTCACAAGACCGAGCATAACGGAAAAAACAAAGTAGCAAAGAATGGTTAGTGCTGCCCCGGCAGCTAGGTAAGTGAAAGAACTAAGCGTATCCAACCATAGATCGTTTAAGGAACGGCTAATAAAGAAAGAAGCAGCCAGAACGAGAGAAAATTTAACGTACTGGTGAATGTTTACGGTAAGAGAAATTTTTTTAAAGACAGTCGCCAAATGCAGCAGAGTAACGAGTAAAATGCTTGCAGCCATGCCAAGCGCAGCGCCATAGATGCCAAATTGCGGTTGTGAAGCAAAAATAAAGATAACAGCTAACTTTACAGCGGCGCCAATTAGGCTGTTAATCATTGCTGCATTGGCCAAGTTCAACGCTTGCAAAACAGCCTGGAGAGGGCCTTGATAATAATAAAATAAGAAAAAAGGAGCCATTAACTCAATAAAGCGGGCACCATTGGATGAATGATACATAAATTGCATGAGCGGTTCAGCATATAAGAACAAAAGCAGCACAGACAGCCCGCCTGTCACAAGGCAAAAGCGCAAGGCTTCCTGGACGCGGTGCTCCAGCAGCTGATGTTGTTTCTTAGCGTACGCCTCGCTGACAGCAGGAACGAGAGACGTGGACAAGGCTAGGGTAACGAATGATGGCAAGAACATAACCGGGAGTGCATATCCGGTTAACACCCCATATTGTTTGGTAGCCGCGATGGCTGTTACACCAGCGATAGCTAAACTTTGAGTGACGACGATCGGTTCAAAAAACCACGAGAGAGAACCGATCATCCGGCTGCCAGTTGTAGGAATGGCGACCTCGAATAGTTCTTTTACTGTTTCTTTTCCAGTGCGAATAGCCCGGAAGAAGCGACGCCGAAGCAGAAAGTTTTTATTAAATCGGAACATTAGTAATAAATAAAGCAATGAAACAAGTTCTCCACAGGCAGCGGCAGCCATTGCTCCGGCAGCAGCGAATTCCATTCCATAAGGGAGCATTTCCTTTGTAAATAAAGCAATCAGACCAATTCGGACAATCTGCTCCAATATTTGAGAATAAGCAGCCGGCTTCATATTTTGTCTACCTTGGAAATATCCACGTAGCACGGAGGAAACCGCAATAATCGGAATAGCTGGCGTAATGGCGATTAAAGGATAGTAGGTGCGCGGATCGGTAAATAACACTTCTGACAAATAAGGAGCGAGCAGCAAAAGTGCAGGTGTAAAAAGTAACGATAGTGACAGCGTAATAGATAGCGATACAGCTAAAATCCTTTTCATTTTTGCTATGTCGCCCCTTGCTTCTGCGGCGGCAATACTTCTGGAGATGGCTACAGGGAGCCCCATCTGTGTGAGTGTGACTACAAGAATAAATGATGGGAATACCATCATGTATAAGCCGACACCTTCCTCGCCGATCAGACGGGCGATTACAATGCGATTGACAAAGCCGAGTATTTTTGTGATGAACATAGCTGCCATTAAAACGAGTGTCCCCTTTAAAAACTTTGACATCTGTCTCCCTGCCTTCTCAAAATAGATGAATTGCTTTACAATGATATATATGCCATCTAGTCGGGCAAGCATGACAAGTTCATTGATTCTTCTAAACAAAAGGGGAGGAGAAGGATGGGGGAAATACATCCATATGACAAGTATTTTCAATATTTATTGCCGGCGTTAAAAAGCAAGGTTGAGGAATTTCGGCTGTTGAATTACGGAACCATTGACATTCCTTCTTTGTGGAAGTATTTAACGATGAAAAAATGGCGAAAGCCTGAAGAGGATGTACACGTATATGAACTCGTCGCTGATATCCTATCCATGATGCCGGGGGATTATATGAATTATGCAACCGTTGAAGCCTATCGCTCGACGAATTGGTTTGAGGAAGTCAAAGGGGAAGAACTGCGGGAACTGCTTGGGACGAAAAAAGTTAAGTAAAATTGACAGCAGTTATTTTCTACTTCATAATAGTTTTGTTAAGGAATTCTGGTATCCTTTTACCAGAATTTTTTTCATCATATTGGAAATCATTTTATTCATTTGTTGCAGATGATTTGAATTAAGGAGGAAATTGTACAATGGTAAAACGCAGCCGGATTGTGGCCTTTTTTCTTATTGTGCTGCTGCTTGCAAGTGCAATCGGGCTCACGACAAAGGACATTGTCAACAATATAAAACTTGGGCTTGACCTTCAAGGCGGGTTTGAAGTGCTGTATGAGGTTGAACCAGCAAAACCGGGCCAGAAGATTACACAAGAAGTCGTGAAAAATACAGCCGATGCCCTGGATAAGCGGGTGAATGCTCTCGGCGTAAGTGAGCCGATTATTCAGATTGAAGAAGGCAATCGTATCCGTGTTCAGCTCGCGGGTGTAGAAGACCAAACAGAAGCAAGGAAAATGCTTTCTACGCAAGCAAATCTGTCTTTCCGCGATGCCAACGATAAGCTTATGATGGACGGGAGTGACCTTGCAGAAGGCGGAGCGAAGCAATCGTTCACACAGCAAGGAGCGCCAAACGTTGCATTAAAATTGAAAAGCAGCAAGAAGTTTAAAGAAGTGACAGAGCACGTTCTTAAGATGGCGCCAAACAATCAGCTTGTTATTTGGCTTGATTTTGAAGAAGGAAAAGACTCTTTCCGAAAAGAAGTTCAGCAGAAAAATCCAGGATTCCTATCTGCGCCAAATGTTAGCCAAGTATTTGATACGAATGAAGTGACAATTGAAGGAAATTTTACAGTTGAAGAAGCACAGAACCTGGCGTCTTTACTCAAAGCTGGTGCCTTGCCAGTAAAATTGGATGAAGTGTATTCCACTTCCATTGGAGCGCAATTTGGGGAAAAAGCACTGAATGAAATGATCCTCGCCGGGATTATCGGGATCTCTATTATCTATTTATTTATGCTTTTCTATTACCGGTTGCCGGGATTCATTGCGACAGTTACTCTTTCAGTCTATATCTATTTAATTTTACTAGTTTTTGACTGGATGAATGTTGTCTTAACGCTTCCAGGTATTGCCGCTTTAATTCTCGGTGTTGGGATGGCGGTTGATGCCAACATCATTACGTATGAACGGATCAGAGAAGAAATTAAAGTAGGCCGCTCGATCAGGGCCGCTTTTAAAGAAGGGAATAAAAGTTCCTTTCTAACGATTCTTGATGCAAACTTAACGACTATTTTGGCCGGGGCCGTTCTATTTTACTTCGGGACAAGCTCGGTTAAAGGGTTTGCGACGACGCTTATTGTCAGCATCCTCGTGAGTTTCATTACGGCCATTTGGGGGTCTCGCTTGCTGCTCAGCTTGTTTGTTCAAAGCAACTGGCTAAAGGACAAACCAGGCTGGTTTGGTGTTAGGAAAAAAGATATTAAAGACATTAGCGAGAACTATGATACGATCGATTTACCGACACGCTTTGACAAGCTTGATTTTGTGAAGCATCATAATAAATTTTTCGCTTTTTCAGCAATTGTTCTTGTAGCAGGCATCATTGTTCTGGCGTTCTTCCGTTTGAACCTTGGAATTGACTTTTCAAGCGGAACGCGCATGGAAATTATGTCAAACAAGCCATTAACTGAAGAAGTGGTGAAAAATGAATTAAAAGAAGTTGGTCTTTCTACGGACGATATCGTTCTTTCGGGAGAAAAGAAAAACGTGGGGGTTGCCCGTTTTAAAGAGTCTTTCTCTCAAGATAAAGTAGCGGATGTAAAAGCACACTTCGCTAAAAAGTATGGCAGTGAGCCAAATATCAGTACAGTTTCGCCAATCATTGGAAAAGAGCTTGCGAAAAATGCGGTCAAAGCTCTTGTTATTGCTTCTGTTGGGATTATTTTGTACGTGACGATCCGCTTTGAAATTTACATGGCGCTCGGAGCGATTATTTCCTTGCTGTACGATGCCTTTTTCATCGTAGCTGTTTTCAGTCTAATACGCCTTGAAGTAGATATTACCTTTATCGCTGCGGTTCTAACGATCATCGGTTATTCCATTAATGACACGATTGTTACCTTTGACCGGATGCGTGAGAATATGGCGAAGAGACGCAAAATCAAAACAGAGCAGGAGCTTGAAGACATCGTCAATGTCAGCTTGCGCCAAACGTTTACGCGTTCAGTCAATACTGTCCTGACGGTTGTTATTGCTGTCGTTGCCTTGCTTCTATTTGGAAGTGAATCAATCCGTAACTTTTCCATTGCGCTTCTCGTTGGTCTGATTTCAGGGGTGTACTCGTCCCTCTTTATCGCCGCCCAGCTGTGGCTCATATGGAAGAAGAAGGAACTCAAGAAAAAAGGCTCTATTATTACTTACAAAGAGAAAAAACAATGGAGCGACGAACCACAAGTATAAAGAAAAGCGGAAGGTGCTCAATCAGCGCGATAGCGCTCGGCGAGAAGTTGCCGTTCAGACTCCGAAAGAGGGAGTGTCGTTTACCGCTATTCTGTTAACCTGAAGTGTAAAGTCCTCTGTCATCTACTCTTATGTAAATGACAGAGGGTTTTTTCTGTAAGATAATCAATCGGACGGCTGTCCCTTTTCATGAATCCTCTGCTGATTGTTCATAATAATAGCAGAGGAAATGGAGGAGGCCGTTAGATGGAGAAAGAGGAAAGATTTAAAAAAGCAGAATTTGCAGCAGTGGTTGGAATCGTCGGGAATATTTTTTTGGCTGTTCTTAAGGGAGTATGCGGAGTGATCGGCCACAGCCGGGCGCTGATTGCAGATGCTGCACACTCAGCATCCGATGTGGCTGGCTCACTCGCTGTATGGGTTGGCTTAAGAGCGGCTAAACGCCCACCTGATGAAGATCATCCCTATGGGCATGGCAAAGCAGAGTCTATTTCAGCTATTGTTGTTGCTGTACTGCTCGTTCTTGTCGGAATCGAGATTGGCATTTCGTCAGTTAAAGCATTTTTTCACAACATCGAGCCTCCCAAGGCCATTGCTATTTATGCTGTTCTCTTTTCTATTCTTGTGAAAGAGGCGATGTTTCAATACAAGTACCGGTTGGGAAAAAGGTTAAAGAGTAATGCGCTAATTGCGAACGCATATGAACACCGTTCGGATGTGTACTCTTCTATAGCTGCACTGATTGGTATTGGGGCCGCGATGCTAGGTGGGAAGCTCGGAATAGAATGGCTTGTTTATGGTGATCCAGTTGCGGGGCTTCTTGTTTCGGTGCTTGTGTTGAAGATTGCTTGGACGGTCGGAAGCGAGTCGATACACAACACAATGGACCATGTTCTTCATGAGGAGAATACAGGCTCATTTAGAGAGGCCGTCTTATCTGTTCCTGATGTGCGAAAGATTAATTCTCTTTACGCACGGGAACACGGCCATTATGTAATTATAGATTTGAAAATATCCGTGGATCCTTTAATGACCGTAGAAGAAGGGCATAGTGTCGGAAAGCAAGTAAAGCAGAAGCTGCTGGCACTTCCTGACGTTCAGGACGCTTTCATTCATATAAACCCCGACCAATCGCGCTTCAAGGAAGAGAGTTAGCTGAAAAGGAGGAATAAAGATGAAGATGCAATCGGCTTTGCTACTCGTGATTCTTTTTGCTTTGGTTGTTGCAGTGTTTGCTGTCATTAACGTTAATCCGGTGGAAGTAAATTATGTATTTGGACAGTCGGAATGGCCGCTTGTCCTTGTCATCATAGTTTCGGTATTAATGGGAGGAGTAGTTTCAGGAGCGTTCAGTCTGTTTCGTACAATCGGCTTGAGGCGGCAAAACGATGTGCTTATTCATCAAATTGAAAAACTAAAACAGGAACTTCACGATTTAAAGCTGGAGAGACGGGAAAAGAGCCAAGCTGATTCAATCAAACGAATAGCTCCTGATGGAAAATAAGCAGGGATCCTCTCCATACAAGGTGTTCTAGAAGATTTGCTCTAGAACGCTTTTTTTTATGAAAATAAACACCTGCATTGAATCCCTATTTTTACTCTTGTATAATAGTAGGGCTAAGGGGTGACGGTATGTTAAAATCAAAAACCCGCTGGATTGTTCAGAAGACAGATGAACAAGTGAGGGATCAACTGATGGAACAATTGGGAATTAGCCCATTGTTGGCCTCCTTGTTGATCAATCGCGGTATAACTGAGACAGATGCAGCGCGGAGTTTTTTATACGATAAAGGGCATGAATTTCACGATCCATTTTTGTTCGATGGAATGAGAACAGCGATTGAGCGAATTTATCGGGCGATTGAAAATGAAGAGCCCATTTTAGTATTTGGAGATTATGATGCAGACGGAGTAAGCAGCACGTCTGTTATGATGACGGCTTTAACGGATTTGGGGGCAAAAGTAGATTTCTATATTCCAAATCGCTTTACCGAAGGATATGGGCCAAATGAGTCAGCTTTTCGTTTGGCAAAGGAACAGGGGTATCAGCTAATCATTACTGTAGATACGGGTATTGCTGCAGTGAATGAAGCAGCTGTAGCCGCTGAGCTTAGCATGGATTTAATTATTACTGATCACCACGAGCCGGGACCAGAGCTTCCGCAGGCGCTGGCTATTATTCATCCGAATCTGCCAGGAGGAAGCTATCCATTTCCTTATTTAGCAGGCGTTGGAGTAGCCTTTAAGGTGGCCCATGCGTTGTATGGCCATGTGCCGGAACATCTATTGGACCTGGCTGCTATTGGGACAATTGCAGATCTTGTGCCTTTAAAGGGAGAGAATCGAACCATCGCCAAAGCGGGAATAAAAAAGCTTCAGCAGGCTTCGCGTCCAGGAATTGAAGCGCTTTTACAGCTAACATCTACAAAGCCAGAAGCGGTAGATGAGGAAACAGTGGGCTTTATGATTGCTCCTCGCATCAATGCCGCCGGCCGTCTCGCTGATGCAGCGCCGGCTGTTGATTTACTGCTCACAAAAGATCGGGCAGAGGCGAGTGAACTTGCCCAGGAAATTGACGCCATGAACAAAGAACGGCAAACGATTGTTTCAGAGATTGCAAAGGAAGCAATTGAGACAGTACAGGCCCACTATCCCCCAGAAAAATATCCTGTTATTGTTGTAGGCAAAGAAAATTGGAATGCTGGTGTGATCGGCATTGTGGCATCGAGACTAGTAGATACATTCTACCGGCCGGCTATTGTGCTTAGTTTTGATCCAGAAACGAATAAGGCAAAGGGATCAGCAAGAAGTATTCCAGGCTTTGATCTCTTCAAGAATTTGTCCGAGTGCCGGGAATTGCTTCCTCATTTTGGTGGGCACCCAATGGCAGCTGGCATGACGCTGGAATTGTCTGATGTTGATGAGCTGAGAGAGCGTCTTTGCTCACTCGCTAGCGAGCAGCTATCTGCCGAAGACCTGGTTCCTGTTACGGAGCTTGATGCAGTGGTGCCGCTAGCACAGGTGAATTTGTCTGTAATTGAAGAATTGAATATGTTGGCACCTTATGGAATGGGCAACCCCAAACCACAAGTACTGATCGAGAAAGTGGAATTTTCCACTATTCGTAAGATTGGATCCGATAAGACACATTTGAAGCTTCAGCTTGAAAACTCTGCCGGTTCGCTGGATAGCATTGGTTTTGGCCTGGGCCAATATGCTGATCATATTGCTCCTTTTTCAAAAGTATCAGCTATTGGAGAATTAGCAGTTAATGAGTGGAATAATATTCGAAAGCCGCAATTGTTTCTAAAAGATCTTCGTGTGGACGATTGGCAATTATTTGACGTCAGAGGTCATCGGCAGCTTGAAAGGTGGATAAGCCAAGTGCCGGATGACCGCTTGTTGGTTACATTTAAAGAGGAAACAGCAGCCGAATTAAATTTAGGCAAATTTGCTGGAGAAACTGTATATGTCAATGGGCAGGAAGCCGCTTTACAATTGTCCATTGACAAGCAAAACATTGTGCTGGTTGACTTGCCCCCGACGAGAGAAGTAGTGGAAGCACTCCTGCAAACAGGCTGCCCGGAACGCATCTATGCTCACTTCTATCAAAAGGACAGTCACTTCTTCAGCACGATGCCGACGAGGGAACATTTTAAATGGCTATACGCTTTTTTATTAAAAAGAAAAAGCTTTGATTTAACTAAACAAGGAGACCAGCTTGCCCAGCATCGCGGGTGGTCGCGGGAAACGATTGACTTTATGTCAAAAGTGTTTTTTGAGCTTGACTTTGTTACAATAAGTGAAGGAGTCATTCATTTGAATGAACAGGCTCCTAAACGAGATTTGAATGAATCTCGAACCTATCAAAATAAGAAAATGCAATTTGAACTGGAGAATCAGCTGCTCTATTCTTCATGCCAGGAATTAAAGGACTGGCTGGATAAGCATGTGAATGCCCCTGTTGATAATGAGGAGGAAGTTGAATCATGGATTTAAAGCCGTATATTAAAATTGTACCGGATTGGCCAAAGCCGGGCATTAAGTTTAAAGATATTACGCCATTAATGGACAACGGAGAGGCTTTTCGCTATGCGACAGATCAAATTGTCGAATATGCTAAAGAGAGAGAGATTGATCTAATTGTCGGTCCTGAAGCCCGTGGATTTATTGTCGGCTGTCCAGTCGCTTATGCGCTGGGTGTCGGTTTTGCTCCTGTGCGCAAAGAAGGAAAACTTCCGCGTGAAACAGTGAAGGTAACCTATGGAAAGGAATACGGGGATGACGTTTTGACCATTCATAAAGACGCGGTGAAGCCGGGCCAGCGTGTATTAATTACAGATGACTTGCTTGCTACAGGCGGTACAATTGAAGCTACCATTAAGCTTGTGGAACAGCTGGGTGGAATCGTGGCAGGTATTGCATTCTTAGTGGAGCTTTCTTACTTGAATGGACGCAGTAAATTGGACGGATATGATGTATTGACATTGATTCCTTATGAATAAAAGGAAAAACAGGCACTGATGACAGTGCCTGTTTTTTTATACCTTCTTTGCTAAAGAAGGGCAGTTTTAGAAAAAATCTGAAAATAACGTGAATATTTTCGACATTCTTTTTCATTTTCTTTAGAAAATGAGCAAGATATCTTTACATCTGCCTACTTTTTTTCGATAATAAGAACTATTAGTATCTTTTAGAGCAGAAACAAAAATATTTAATAGATGGCAAAGGTGAGTAAACATATGGCAAAAGATCGGGTATTGACTGCCGATGAAGTGATTGAGAAGGCGAGTGAATATTTAAACGCAGAACATGTCAAGCTCGTAGAAAAAGCTTATCAATACGCTAAGGAAGCGCATAAGGACCAGTACCGTAAATCAGGGGAGCCTTACATTATCCACCCGATTCAGGTAGCAGGAATACTGGCAGATTTAGAAATGGATCCGGCCACTGTAGCAGCCGGTTTTTTGCATGATGTCGTTGAAGATACAGACATAACGTTGGCAGACATGGAAGAAGCCTTCGGCAAAGAAGTGGCCATGCTCGTAGATGGGGTAACAAAGCTAGGAAAGATTAAATATAAATCTAAAGAAGAGCAGCAGGCGGAAAATCATCGGAAAATGTTTGTAGCAATGGCGCAGGATATCCGGGTTATTTTAATTAAACTGGCAGACCGTCTGCATAATATGCGGACACTAAAGCACTTGCCTCATGAAAAACAGCGGCGCATTGCCAATGAAACACTTGAAATCTTCGCACCGCTGGCTCACCGTTTAGGAATATCAAAAATTAAATGGGAATTAGAAGATATTGCTTTACGTTATTTAAATCCGCAGCAATATTATCGAATTGTTAATTTAATGAAGCGTAAACGGGCGGAACGTGAGCAATACTTGGATGAAGTGATTAATGATGTAAAGACGCGTTTGGACGAGATTTCGATTAAGGCCGAGCTATCTGGGCGGCCAAAGCATATTTACAGCATTTATCGTAAAATGGTGCTTCAACATAAGCAATTCAATGAAATTTATGATTTGCTAGCTGTTCGGGTTATTGTTGACAGTATTAAAGACTGCTATGCAGTATTAGGAATTATTCATACTTGCTGGAAGCCAATGCCGGGTCGATTTAAAGATTATATTGCTATGCCGAAAACGAATATGTATCAGTCTCTTCATACGACAGTCATCGGCCCAAAAGGAGACCCGCTTGAAGTGCAGATCCGCACGAAGGATATGCATCATATCGCTGAGTACGGGGTAGCTGCTCATTGGGCATATAAAGAAGGCAAGACGGTTGATGAAAAAGCTTCATTCGACAAAAAGATGTCCTGGTTCCGGGAAATTATGGAGTATCAAAATGATTCTGCGGATGCAGAAGAATTCATGGAATCATTAAAGATTGACTTCTTTTCCGATATGGTCTTTATTTTCACACCAAAGGGAGATGTCATTGAGCTTCCAAAGGGCTCGGTCCCTCTTGATTTTGCTTATCGCATTCATTCCGAAATTGGCAACAAAACCATCGGTGCAAAAGTGAATGGAAAGATGGTTACTCTCGATTATAAGCTTCAAACAGGAGATATCGTCGAGATTTTAACATCTAAGCATTCATACGGCCCAAGTAAAGACTGGTTGAAAATGGCTCAGACCTCACAGGCGAAAAATAAGATTAAACAATTTTTCAAAAAGCAAAACCGCGAAGAAAATGTAATTAAAGGTCGGGAACAAGTTGAGAAAGAAATTAAAAACATGGATTTCGATGTGAAGGAAGTCCTCACTCCTGACAATGTGAAGCGTGTGGCAGAGAAGTTTAATTTTGCCAATGAAGAAGATATGTATGCAGCTGTTGGATACAATGGGATCACCGCTTTGCAAGTGGTTAACCGCCTGACCGAAAAATTGCGGAAAATGAGAGACCAGGAGGCAATCGTTGAAGAAACGTTAAAAGATTTAAAGCCTGTTTCCTCCCCGTCTCATCCAAAGAAAAATTCCGGAGTGACAGTGAAAGGCATTGATAATCTTCTTATCCGTTTGTCTCGCTGTTGTAATCCTGTTCCTGGAGATGACATCGTTGGTTATATTACGAAAGGACGCGGTGTTTCTGTGCACCGAGCTGATTGTCCGAACGTCAATGATGAAGAATCGACAGACCGTCTGATCGAAGTAGAATGGGAAGGCGGCGCGGCTGATCAAAAAGAGTACACGGTTGAGATTGAAATTTCAGGGTATGATCGTCAAGGATTATTGAATGAGGTGCTGCAAGCGGTCAGCGAAACGAAAACGAATATTTCCACTGTTTCGGGGAGATCGGACCGCAATAAAGTGGCAAAGATTGATATGGCCATTTATATTCGCAACATTAGTCACCTGCATAAAGTAGTGGAACGGATTAAGCAAATACCAGATATTTATTCAGTACACAGAATTTTAAATTAAGGGTGTTTTAACAATGAAAGTTGTTTTGCAAAGAAGTAAAGAAGCATCGGTTACTGTAGAAGGAGAAGTGGTAGGCCGCATTGATAGCGGCCTCGTGCTTCTTGTTGGTGTGACTCATGAAGACGGGGAAGCAGAAGCGGCTTATTTGGCAGAAAAAATTGTCCACTTAAGAATTTTTGAGGATGAAGAAGGAAAGATGAATCGTTCACTGCTTGATGAAGGTGGTGCCATTTTATCTGTTTCTCAATTCACCTTGTATGGCGATTGCCGTAAAGGGCGCCGTCCCAACTTTATGAGCGCCGCTAAAGGAGAGCAAGCTGAGAAATTGTACGACCGATTCAATGAAATGCTGAGAGAAAAAGGTGTCCATGTTGAAACGGGGAAATTTGGTGCAATGATGGATGTGTCCCTTATTAATGACGGACCGGTCACATTTATATTAGAAAGCAACTAAAGCGGCTCTTTAGAGAGTCGCTTTTTCTCTTAGCAGGAAGACATGAAGGTCGGTTGTCTTCCTACGAAATGAAGAGGTGCAGGCGCTTCAAGCGATAGCGTCCATAAAAACAAAGCGACCAGAGCGTCAATCCATACTCCTTCGTAACAGGGCTAATAAAAAAACAGACGAATCCATTTTGGATTCGTCTGTTTTTCATATTAGTTATTAAAATAAGAGCTTAACCCATTATATACACCATTGGTAATTAACTCTTGATAAGGGCTTGTTACAACAGCCGAAGCCTCTCGTGGATTGCTTAAATAGCCAAGTTCCAGTAAAATGGCAGGCTGGCTGTTTTCACGTAAAACGTAATAGTCACCGTGACGGACACCACGATTTTTCATAGGAAGAGACTGTTCTAAATTACGGTTTACCTTTTTTGCAAGCTGTTTATGCCCATTGTGATAGTAATAGGTAGTAAAGCCGTTTGCTCCGTTATGGTGAGTGCTATCATAGTGAAGACTGATGAACGCATCAGCACGATGATATCTGGCCGTGGCCACCCGGGAAGGAAGAGAGATGTATTGATCATCCGATCGGGTTAAAATAACATTAGCCCCTGCCTGACGCAGCTTATGGTATAAGCGTTCCGCTGTTTTTAAGGTAATAAATTTCTCAAACGTTCCGTGCATACCCGTGGTCCCGGCATCGACACCGCCATGGCCCGGATCGAGAATGATGGTTTTCCCTCTTAACCCAGGTGTGCGGTCAGCAACTGGCTCGGTTGAAGGCTCGTCCACGGCAGCCTTTCCATTGACTGACACCACCCAGCTCGCCACATAGGCTTTTTGGCCGCTGGAAAGACTAATTTTATACCAATCGCCAACCCGGGATTGAATAGGATAGCGTTCTCCTTGTGATCCTCTTGCCACGACAGAAGCAGATGTGCTGGCATCGGAACGAAGGTTGGTCCCATTATATAAAATAACGGCAAAACCGTCTGCTGGAGCCTCGCTGTTGTCCGCTGTTTGTTTCGTTTTATTCGAGATGCGGACAAATTGTCGACTTACCCAAGCTCTTTGTCCCTTGTAATGGATATGTACCCAATCATTTGTCACTTTTTCAACTGGTACTTGCTCGCCGATATGCAGCTTGCCAAGAACACCGGCTGATAGCGAAGGCTCGTTGCGTACGTTTAAATCATCAACGAGAACAGTCGCCGATCTCTCAGCTGTTGTACTTTTTACAATCCCTTGTTTGTCTTCTTGGACCGAAGTGCTGGCCCCTTTAACAATATAGCCAGCAACCCAGCCTTTTGTGCCGTTTGCAAGCTGAATTTGATACCAGTCATATTTTTCCTTTAATACTATGTACTTCTTGCCGCGCTCTGCTTGTCCCACCAGGCTGGCGGACATACTCGGCTCACTGCGAACATTTGCTTTGTTCACGGCAATTTCTACCTGTTGCGCCTCCTCTGCAAAAGTAGTGGCTGCAGGCAAAAGGCTCAATAGTAAAACAAATGCCATGATTAAACTGACTGTCTTTCTTTCCATAATCCACCGCCTTCAAAAAAGATAAATAAATTCACGTATTATTTTAGCATCTCTTTCACGATTTGGTGTTTCTTTCCGTGATTTTTCTAAAATTAAGAAAATGGTCCGTCTTTTCAGGATAAAACAGTCAAAAAGCTTTCTATATGCGGAAAGTTGTGAAAAAGAAACTTGAATGCTTCAGTAAAGTTTTTTATAATAGGAACATTGATATTGAAAAGCGGAAGGTGTACGTGTAGTACGGTTGGAGACTGTCTAGAGAAGTCTCCCGGGCCTTATCATACGCGTTAGTACCTGTTTGGCTGTTACTGACAATTGAATGATCAAACCAATGAGGGAGAAAAGTAATTACGGATCGCACGTCCAGAGAGGAATAGCCATGGCTGTAAGCTGTTCCCGCCAGCACCATAATGAAGGAACACTCCGGAGGTTTTTCCTTGAAAGAAAAGTTTTTTAGTAAGGGAAAACGCGACCAAGCGTTATCGGAAAAGTGAAAGCGACAAGTTCGCTTTAACTAGGGTGGTACCACGGGAATGAAACTCTCGTCCCTTATTTGGAGGGATGAAGAGTTTTTTTATTTGGAAAAAAACACCTGAAAATTGATTGAAGGAGGAAAAGGAAATGAGTGTAAATATTCCGCGCGGCACACAGGACATTTTGCCAGGAACGGTAGAGAAATGGCAGCAGCTTGAGAAGATTGCTACAGATATTTGCCGTAATTATCAATATAAAGAAATTCGGACGCCGATTTTTGAACACACAGAATTGTTTCAACGAAGTGTCGGTGATACAACAGACATCGTGCAAAAAGAAATGTATACATTTACTGATCGTGGCGACCGCAGCTTGACTCTTCGCCCGGAAGGAACAGCCGCTGTTGTTCGTTCGTTTGTGGAAAATAAAATGTTCGGTGACCCGAACCAACCGGTTAAATTATATTATAACGGACCAATGTTTCGCTATGAGCGTCCGCAGTCAGGACGATATCGTCAGTTTGTTCAGTTTGGTGTGGAAGCGATTGGCAGTGAAGATCCGGCGATTGATGCGGAAGTAATGGCGCTTGTTATGGACATTTATCAATCAGCAGGATTAAAGGACATTGAACTTGTCCTCAACTCCCTTGGCGATAAAGAGAGTCGAGTATCTCATAGAGAAGCGCTTATCCAACATTTCCAACCGCGGATTGGAGAGTTTTGTGAGGATTGTCAAAGCCGCTTAGAAAAAAACCCAATGCGTATCCTTGATTGTAAAAAAGACCGGGATCATGAATTAATGAAGTCAGCCCCATCTATTCTAGATTATTTAAATGAGTATTCCCGTACATATTTTGAAAAAGTGCAAAGCTATTTAACCGCTTTGGGCATCAATTTTACGATCGACCCCACCCTCGTTCGCGGCCTTGATTATTATAACCATACAGCTTTCGAAATCATGAGCCGGGCAAAGGGGTTTGGTGCCATTACAACTTTGTGCGGTGGCGGGCGTTACAACGGGCTCGTTAGTGAAATGGGCGGTCCGGACGTTCCTGGTATCGGTTTTGCTTTTAGTATGGAAAGGTTTCTAGCTGCCATGGAGGCAGAAGGGATCGAATGGACAGCTGACAACCGTCTCGATTGTTATGTTGCTTCTTTAGGAGAAGAAGCGAGAGATCATACGGTTAAATTGGTTCATGACTTGCGAAAAGCAGGAATAAAGGCGGAACGCGACTATCAAGACAGAAAAATGAAGGCTCAATTTAAAGCGGCCGACCGCTTAAATGCAAGGTTTGTGGCAATCTTAGGCGAAGATGAACTAAAGGAAAATAAAATCAATATAAAAGACATGGAAACTGGCGAGCAGCAAGAGATAACGCTTGACCAATTCGTTGAGACATTAAGAAAGAAAATGGAGGAAAAATAATGTTTGGCAGATCATATGAATGTGGAAAAATTTCAGAGCAGCAAATTGGTGAAAGCGTCACTTTAAAAGGATGGGTACAGCGCCGCAGAGATTTAGGCGGAGTCATTTTTATCGATCTTCGCGACCGCACAGGCATTGTACAAATCGTGTTTGATCCCGAAACATCTGCTGAAGCATTAGCTATAGCTGAAAAAGTACGTAATGAATATGTATTAGATATTCAAGGAACAGTCATCGCTCGTGACGAAAGTACAGTTAATGAAAACATTGCTACTGGAAAAGTTGAAATAAAAGTAAATGAAATAACGATTTTAAGCGAGGCGAAAACTCCTCCGTTCCCAATTGAAGATGCGACAGAAGTGTCTGAGGACATTCGCTTGAAATACCGCTACCTGGATTTACGTCGTCCAGTGATGTATGAAACATTTAAAATGCGCAGCGATGTGACAAAAGCAGTGCGTGATTATCTTGATGAAGAAGGATTTCTTGATGTAGAAACACCGATTTTGACAAAGAGCACACCAGAAGGAGCGCGTGATTATTTAGTGCCGAGCCGTGTCCACGGAGGAGAATTTTATGCGCTGCCACAATCACCACAGTTGTTCAAGCAGCTGCTGATGGTATCTGGATTTGACCGTTATTATCAAATTGCTCGCTGTTTCCGTGATGAAGATTTGCGAGCAGACCGTCAACCGGAATTTACACAAATCGATATTGAAGCAAGTTTTATGAGCCAGGAAGATATTATGGCTATGGCAGAAGAAATGCTGAAACGTGTGATGAAGCGAGTAAAAGGCATTGAAATAACTGAGGCATTCCCGCGAATGACCTATGACGAGGCCATGAGTCGCTTTGGTTCCGATAAGCCGGATACACGCTTCGGTATGGAATTAGTCAATGTGTCTGAACAAGTAAAGGATTCAGGCTTTAAAGTGTTCGCTAGCGCTGTTGCCAGCGGTGGACAAGTTAAGCTCCTCAACGTTAAAAATGGTGGAACGATTTACTCTCGTAAAGATATTGATGCATTAACGGAGTTCGCTGCTATATACGGAGCAAAAGGGCTTGCCTGGATGAAAGTGGAAGAAGACGGCTTGAAGGGACCAATCGCTAAATTCTTCTCCGAGGAAGAACAAAATGGTTTAATCTCTTCTGCAGAAGCGGCTGCAGGCGACTTATTGCTATTTGTGGCAGATAAAAAATCGATCGTAGCCGACGCCCTTGGCGCTCTTCGTTTAAAGCTTGGAAAGGATCTTGGCTTAATCGATGAAAATAAATTTAATTTCCTGTGGGTGACAGATTGGCCACTTCTTGAGTATGATGAGGACGCAAAGCGTTATTTTGCTGCTCATCATCCATTTACAATGCCAGTTCGTGAAGACTTGCCACTCCTAAATGATGAACCGGAAAAAGTACGAGCACAAGCTTATGATATTGTTTTAAATGGGTATGAGCTTGGCGGCGGTTCTATTCGGATATTCGAGCGTGATATCCAGGAAAAAATGTTTGAAGTGCTTGGCTTTACGAAGGAAGAAGCAAGAGAGCAATTTAGTTTCTTGCTGGATGCGTTTGAGTATGGGACTCCTCCTCATGGCGGGATTGCTCTCGGACTTGATCGGATGGTTATGCTGCTTGCAGGGCGCACAAACTTACGCGACACGATTGCTTTCCCAAAAACAGCGAGTGCCAGCGATCTTTTAATGGATGCTCCGAGTGAAGTAAGCTCCGGCCAACTGGAGGAATTGCATTTAGCTATTCGTCAAACAGCGAAAAAGTGATTTTTAAATATTTAGACAATTGAAAGTTGAAAACATTATTTACGTATGTTATTATAATTTCAACGAAGGGAAGTCCTGATGTGTCCGTTTATTTTCACTATCTGTTTTGACCGAACAATGTATGTTACGGGAGCTCGGGTTTGTAAATGGCGTACATGCCTCCTTCGCGAGGACTTACAAATTTTACTGCAGGGCACCCACCTGCCTAGAGCGGGTTCAAAACATATAGATTTATAGGACGGCACGATCGGGATTTCCCCTCTGTGTCTAAAATAACCGACAGCCTCTGATCAAGAGGCTGTTTTTTTTATGTATATAATGGGGAAAACATTGAATGAATGTATCTTTTCAAGTAAGATTATTCCTATCTGAAAAGATAAGAATATATTATTAAAGTTATGGAGTGATCCTATTCATGTTGCATCAATTTTCACGTAATGAACTTGCCTTCGGTCAAGAAGGGCTCGACATTTTAAAAAATAGTACCGTCGCTATTCTCGGTATCGGCGGGGTTGGCTCCTTTTCTGTGGAAGCACTGGCTCGTTCAGGGGTAGGACGTCTAGTACTCGTAGACAAAGACACCATTGATATTACTAATGTGAACCGTCAACTGCCCGCTTTGCTGTCAACAATTGGCCAGCCAAAGGCAGAAGTAATGAAGCAGCGAATTGCTGACATTAATCCGGAATGTGAAGTCATTACGCTCAATATGTTTTATACAGAAGAAACCTATGAAGAGTTCTTTAAGTATGGCTTGGACTTTGTGGTTGATGCCTCTGATACCATTTCTTATAAAATCCATTTAATGAAAGAATGCCTGAAACGCAACATTCCAATCATTTCGAGCATGGGGGCAGCTAATAAAATGGACCCAACGCGCTTTCAAATTACGGATATCTCAAAGACTCACACGGACCCTATCGCTAAGGTGATTCGTACTCGTCTAAGAAAAGAAGGAATCCGTAAAGGCATCCCGGTTGTATTTTCTGATGAAAGTCCCATTGTTATTCGTGAGGATGTTCGCAAGATAGTTGGCAATGATCAAGCGGAGATTCGCAAAGCGAAAATGCCTCCTGCCTCTAATGCATTTGTTCCTTCTGTTTGCGGATTGGTCATGGCCAGCTATGTGGTAAGAGAGTTATTAAAAGACATTAAAATTACTCGTGTAAATGATGAAAAGCAAATATAAGCTCTTTCTTTCTAATACCGTTATGGCTAGAGAGAGTAAAAATGAGAAACGGTCGGCAGCAAGGCAGAAGTAGGTAAAAGCATAATACAGAGCAGAAAGAGGTTTTTTCTAATCAAAGGAAGTCTCCTTCCGCTCATTGACTTATTATCGTTAATAGGAGAGCCACCCTAGAAAGACAGGGTGGCTTTTTTTATGAGAAAAAACAGGAAATGGGAATTGACAGTGTCAATGTTCTAGTGTACTATCTAACTAGAACACCGATACGCGGGGGGATCGTTAATGTTTCAAGGACTGTTAAGAAAAGACTTTTTATTGATTAGAAATTATTTTTGGCTATGGCTGATTCTTGTATTGGCAGTATATGGTTGTGGCCTTGCAGTTGCTGTTTATTATGGAGAGTTTTTTCTCGTTTTTCCATTTCTCTTCATGATCTACTTTTTTCATGTGGCGCTTTTGCCGATTGCGGAAATGATCTTGCTGAGGGCGGAGGAGAAAGGGCAGTATTGGCTGCATAGTAGAGCAGGCGGTGTAAAGCTGCTGCTTTCCAAAATCTTGGTGGCACTTGCTGCTTTTATTGTTTCCTTAGTTCTAACAGATGTTCTGGCGCTCATTTCATTGAACATTGCTTTGCCGCAAGGCTTTATTGATACACCCGAGAATCAGATGCCCTACAGGGAAGGGTTTTTGCTAAATATTGCCCTTACAGCGGGAGCCTTATATTTTGCCGTTTGGGGATTGTTCCTTTGGGCGGTGTATCATTCGCTGAACGCCTATCCGGTATTCAAGAAATTACGCTGGCTCGTTGTGATTGCCGTCTATGTCTTTCTCCAGTGGATAACAGCAAAGCTGTTGCAAGTACCATTTGTTCAAAAGTGGTTTGAAAGTTGGACTGTAAATATCGGTGAATCCGGTGCGAGAGCATGGGGAGTAGGCGGAATGCATTTCTCTATTGAGAACGGCGCTGTTCAAATATGGCCGGTTATTTTTTCCATTCTCCTTCATGTTGCTTTGTTTTTAGCTGCTGCCTGGCTGCTCAATCGAAAAGTAGAGGTGTAAAACATGACAGAAGAATTCAAAACATCGAAACCGATCTATCGGCAAATTGCTGACCGGATCATTCAGCAATTTGTCCGTGGCGAGGTCAGCCCGGGTGAGAAGCTGCCATCTGTAAGAGAGATGGCTATTCAGTCGGGTGTTAATCCAAATACAATACAACGAACATATGGAGAGTTGGAACGCATGGGCGTAGTAGAAACGAGGAGAGGGCAGGGAACGTTTATGACTGAACAAAGCGAGATGAAAAGGCAGCTAAGAGTAGAGATTCAGCGGGAGATGATCGAAACTTTTATACAGAATATGCGAGGGATTGGTGTAGAAGACGGCGAGATCGCAGAAGCAGTGGAACAATTTTTATCGGGAAAGGGGACAGCCGGCAATGATTGAATTGCGAAATGTCACGAAAGAGTACGGTAAGAGAAAAGCTTTGGATGACATTAACCTTCAGTTTGAGAAAGGAAAAATATATGGCATTCTAGGGCCAAATGGCAGTGGAAAATCAACGATGATGAAAATGGCGGCAGGTCTCGTATTTCCTACAAAAGGCGAGGTAATGATTAACGGGCGGGAGGTAGATCGTTACATTGCTCAAGATGTAGCTTATCTTGCGAGTGAAGGAATGATTTATCCGGGACTGACCGTGGAACAAATGATTCAGTTTTTTGCTTCTCAATATAACGATTTCTCAATGAATAAAGCGGAAGAACTGATTCAGTTTATGCAGCTTGAGCGTCATCAAAAAGTGAAAAAACTGTCAAAAGGCCAGCAGGGACGGCTGAAGCTGCTGCTTGTTCTTTCACGTGAGGCTCCAGTCCTTTTATTGGATGAACCTTTTTTAGGGCTTGATCCGATGGTAAGAGACACGATCGTAAAAGGACTCGTTTCTTTTATTGATTTTGGTGAACAGACGGTTATTATCACTACTCATGAAATTACAGAGATTGAGCCAGTTTTGGAAGAAGCAGTTATTTTAGATGAGGGAAAAGTGCGTGCCCGCTGCCACGTAGAGGAGCTTCGGGAAGAAGAAGGGTTGTCAGTATTGCAATGGCTGAAAAAGAATTACCAATAGGGGGTTAGTTCATGACTGCATTAGTAGAATTAAAAAACGTCTCCAAAATCATTAAGGGGAAAAAAATCATTGATTCATTAAGTTTCACAATACAGGGAGGGGAAGTATTTGGTTTTCTCGGTCCGAATGGAGCCGGCAAAACAACAACTATTCGGATGATTGTCGGGCTGATGAAATTGACAGAAGGAGACATTGTCATTTGTGGGCACAGCATTCAAAAAGACTTTGAGAAAGCTGTGAGCCATATTGGGGCTATCGTGGAAAACCCTGAAATGTATAAGTTTTTAACCGGCTATCAAAACTTGCAACAATATGCCCGCATGCAAAAAGGGATAACGAAAGAAAGAATCGACGAAGTCATTGAGCTTGTCGGGCTCAGTGACCGCATCCATGACAAAGTAAAAACATATTCGCTCGGCATGCGTCAGCGTCTTGGTATTGCTCAATCTCTTCTCCACAAACCAAAAATTCTCATTCTGGATGAGCCGACAAATGGACTTGACCCTGCTGGTATAAAAGAGATTCGCCAGTATATCCGTGATTTAGCAGAGAAAGAAGGAATGGCGGTTATCGTATCAAGCCACTTGTTGTCAGAAATGGAGATGATGTGTGACAGGATTGGTATTATCCAAAAGGGGCGCTTAATTAATGTCCAATCAGTCCATGACTGGGTAGATGACGGACGTGAAATTTACTCAATAGAAGTAAATCATGTAGAAACAGCAGCTAAATTACTATCCGCTTCCTTCCAAGGCGCCCAAATAAAAATATCGGAAAGCTGTTTATCCATTGAAGCAAACAAAGAACAAATTCCAGAAGTGATTAGTCTGCTTGTTTCAAAGAATATAAAGGTATATGAAGCCAAGCAACTGTCTAAAACACTGGAAGAAAGGTTCTTAGAAATAACAGAAAAGCAAGGGGCGGTGAGCTAATGGTACGCTTAATTCAAAACGAGTGGATCAAGATTTTTAAACGGCCTGGCACCTATGTCATGATCGGGTTGCTAATTCTCATGGCAGGTACATTTGCCGGCTTTACAAAGTATGATGAGAGCCGGCAGAAAGAGACGCCAGACTGGCAACAAATAATCAAGGCGGAAACGGCTGGTTATGAAAAAGAATTACAAGAAGATACGGGCATGTCAAAAGATCGTAAGGAATACTTACAGGGACAAATAAAAGTAAATGATTATCGACTTGAGCATAATGTACCTATTGATACAAAAACAAACATGCTGTCTTTTATCGAAGGAAACAGTGATCTATTAAGCTTTGCAGGATTATTTATGATTATCATTGCAGGAGGAATTGTTGCAAGTGAATACACATGGGGAACAGTGAAGCTATTGCTGATCCGCCCAATCAGCCGCACAAAAATTTTATTTTCTAAATACTTGGCAGTTGTGCTGTTCGGTTTATTTATGATATCCGTGCTCTTTCTTGTATCTGCGCTGATTGGCGCTGTCTTGTTTGGCACTTCCGGAGAATCTGCCCACCTGGCCTACGAAGGCGGGAAAGTCGTTGAACAAAGCATGTTCCTTTACTTGTTGAAAGTGTATGTATTAAAGTCCGTCGATGTGTTTATGCTTGCCACCATGGCGTTTATGATTTCAGCCGTATTCCGCAGCAGCTCGCTTGCTATCGGCATGTCTTTATTCCTGTTGTTTGTCGGCATGAATGTGACAATGATTATTGCTATGAAATATGAATGGGCCAAATATTTACTGTTTGCCAATACAAATTTAATGCAATTTGAAAGTGGGCAGCCGCTCGTGGAAGGCATGACGCCTGGTTTTTCACTAGCTGTGCTTGCCGTGTATTATATCCTCTTTCAGTTGTTGGCATTTACCACGTTTGCAAAGCGGGATGTCGCTGCTTAAGCTTAGTGTACAGAGAGTTAAATTTTAGTCCAGTGAAATATCTTATATTAAAAGTTAAACAACTGTATTCTACCCCCGTCCTAAAATTAGAACGGGGTTATGCTTGTTTGAGCTTTTAAAAATTAAATAGCTTAAGTGTCATTTTTCATTTAGGAGATTAAATAAAGAAAAGCGGCTGATTGGCAAACCAGCCGCTTTTCTTTCGCTATTCATTTATTCTTGGCTTTGTTGGATCGCAGCTTGGCATTTGCAGTCCCGTAGACTCAGCGAGCTTCATTAAATAGTAGCATTCTTCCCTCATCATATGGTCAGCCATAAGCGGGGCGAATGTTCCGAGTGCTTCTTTACTAATCTCCAGTTCTTCAATTTCCCGGAGAAAATTCATAAATAGCTTTATTTCCAGAGAAGTGTCTTGGTTAAAACGATCCAATGCAGGAAAGGTAGAAAGGGCAGTCCGCAAGAATCCCGTCATTTCTACTGCTTTTAAGTAAAAAGCTTCAAAATCCTTTGTAAAGCTGTCGCTTTTTTGCTTAATTTTCTTTTCAATCTGATCCATGTTATCTGATATGGCACCAGCGTGGCCTGCTGCATCTAGCAGCCACAATAAATGGTGATGGAGCGCGTGATAAATCGGAGGAACTTCTCCTATTTTCAAGTCATTTAATAGGCGCATATATTCGTCAAGTTCATTCACCATATGGCTAATAAAGGTGGGACTTAGATGGATGGACACTTTTCCTATAAGATGCCTGCGTATAAGATCGAGTTTGAGTGCTCTTAGCTTTTTTGTTTCTCCCTCAGCCAGCCTGCTGAGCGCTAGTAAATCATCTGTTCCTCTTCGAACGCTCTCCAACAGCTGGTCAAAAGCTTGGATGAAGTGATGGGCCAGTTTGATATCCCGTTGTTCAGTTGGAGCAAGCGAATCGTGAATGAAGCGGGCATGATCACCTAATACTTGCAACCAAAATTCATGTTCAAATTTAGCCGTTTCAGCATACGACTTGACCATACAACCTCTCCTTTTGTCATACTCCTATCATTTTACCGAAAGGAAGGAGGGGATATGACAAGTTTTCAAGCAGAGAAACATCTGCAATAGCCATGGGCATGTTCAATTTTTTGTCTGTTATTTCCCTCTCTCAATTTTTTCATAGATGCCAGACAGCGCCTGTTCAAATTTCCCTGTTTGCTTCGGTTCGTAATAGCGTTTGTTTTTTAACGTATTAGGAAGGTACTGCTGTTTCACCCAGCCGCTGTCATAATTATGAGGGTATTTATACTCAATCCCACGGCCAAGTTCCTTGGCGCCTGCATAGTGAGCGTCTTTCAGATGGTCAGGCACGTCACCGCTTTTACCAGCACGTATATCAGTGAGAGCAGCATCGATCGCTGTAATGGCTGTATTGGACTTCGGTGACAAGCATAATTCAATAACGGCTGCTGCCAGTGGAATTCGGGCTTCCGGAAAACCAATCCTTTCCGCGATTTGTATAGCGGCGAGTGTCCGCTGTCCTGCTTGTGGGCTAGCAAGACCAATATCTTCGTAAGCCGTCACAAGCAGCCTTCTTGTAATGCTGGGCAAATCACCAGCTTCAATTAACCGTGCCAAGTAATGAAGAGCCGCATTCACATCGCTGCCCCGGATGGATTTTTGAAAAGCACTGATCACGTCATAATGAGCATCACCGTCTTTATCGTGAGAGAAACTTTTCTTCTGCAAGCATTCTTCAGCTATCTCACGGCTAATAACAACGACATCTTCTTCGTTTGGAGGTGTAGATAACACCGCTAATTCAAGGGCATTTAATGAACTGCGCACATCACCACCGCTCGCCTGGGAAAAATGCTGAAGGGCGCTTTCTTCTACCTCCGTATGATAACTGCCGAGACCCCGTTCTTTATCCTCAAGAGCCCTCCGTAATGTTTCTTCAATTTGGATAGGTGTCAGCGGTGTTAGTTCAAAAATTTGGCAGCGGCTGCGAATCGCGGGATTGATTGCATGGTAGGGATTACTTGTGGTCGCTCCAATTAGTGTAATCATCCCATTCTCCAAAAATGGCAGCAAAAAATCTTGTTTGCCTTTGTCCAACCGATGGACCTCATCAAGAAGTAAAATGACCTTTCCCGACATCTTTGCTTCGGCAGCCACAATTTCCATGTCTTTTTTGTTGCTGGTGACAGCATTTAATGTCCGAAAAGCATATTTTGTACTGCCGGCAATAGCACTGGCGATCGATGTTTTGCCAACGCCGGGCGGGCCGTATAAAATCATGGAGGACAGCTGCTTTGCTGCGACCATGCGATAAATGATTTTTCCAGGGGCGACCAAGTGCTCCTGGCCAACAATTTCTTCGATCGTCCGCGGACGCATTCGAAAGGCTAATGGTTTCATGCTTATTCCTCATTTCTTGATCTAATTCTTTTTCTCCACTGTATCATAGGAAATGAGAGCAGAGCATGTTTTTTGACCGGTTTTCTATGATATAATAGCGAAAGCTGACTATATTAAAGGTAATAGACAATCCATTCGATAAGGGGAAAAATGGATGAAAAGAGAAAAGGCAAAAAAGCAGGGGAATATTGTGATTCGGCTGACGATTTTTACGATTGGCCTTTTATTTATGTCTCTCGGTATTGTTCTATTGATTCGAGCAGACCTTGGGGCAACGCCGTGGGATGCCCTTCATGTAGGATTGTATGAACAAGTAGGACTGACGGTTGGTACATGGTCGGTGCTTGTCGGTCTTTTAATTTTAGGGATTGCTTCTTTCTATTTGCGAGAATGGCCGCAAATAGGGGCTTATTTAAACATGCTGCTTGTTGGTATCTTCATTGATTTCTTTTTATGGCTGCCGATCATTGTCACACCCGGCAGCTTCAAAGGAAAGCTCGTCATGTTTATTGCAGGTGTGTTTGTCATGGCTTATGGAATGTCTTTTTATCTTTCTGCACAGCTTGGCGCTGGGCCACGAGACAGCTTTATGCTGGCTGTCATGAAAAAAACAGGCTGGAAAGTATCCAGCATCCGGCGAGGAATGGAATTTATCGTGTTAGCCATCGCCTGGCTGATCGGTGGACCGGTTCACTTCGGCACGTTTCTATTCAGTTTGCTAATGGGAACGGCGGTTGGGGTTTCATTGCCGCAATGTCAACAATTTTCCGATATACTAATAAACAGAGTAAATGAATGGAAAAAAGCTCAAAATCAGGGGGTAAACATATGAGAATTTCAACTAAAGGAAGATATGGATTAACAATTATGATTGAATTGGCAAAGAGACACGGGGAGGGCCCGACTTCTTTAAGAGTTATTGCGGGTGCCCACAATTTGTCAGAGCACTATCTTGAGCAGCTGATTGCACCGCTCCGTAACTCTGGACTTGTTCGCAGCATACGTGGCGCTTATGGCGGGTACGTACTTGGCAGAGAACCGGAAACAATTACAGCGGGAGACATTATTCGCGTGCTAGAAGGACCAATCAGTCTCGTTGAAGGCATTGAAGACGAGGAGCCGGCAAAGCGTGAGCTGTGGATTCGAATTAGCGACGCGATCAAAGGAGTGCTTGAAAATACAACATTGGAGGATTTGGCGAAGCACACGGACGGCAACGGCCAATCCGACGCCTACATGTTTTATATTTAAGGAGAGATCAGAGGAATGGAACGCATATACTTAGATCATGCGGCAACGACTCCCATGCATCCGGAAGTAACACAAACAGTGGTAGAACAAATGAATGACACCTTTGGCAATCCGTCAAGCATCCACTCATTTGGCCGAGCATCACGGCAGGTTGTAGACAAAGCACGGACAATGGCGGCAACAAGCATTGGTGCTAATTTTAACGAGATCATTTTTACGAGCGGAGGCACCGAAGCTGACAATTTAGCCATCGTTGGAACCGCACAAGCGATGAAGCAACGCGGCCGTCATATTATTACATCATCTATAGAGCATCATGCAGTTCTTCATACATGCGCTCATCTTGAAAATGAAGGATATGAAGTGACCTATTTGCCAGTCAATGAAGAAGGACTTATTCGTCTGTCAGACCTGGCGGCCGCCCTGCGGGAAGATACAATTTTAGTATCGATCATGTATGGAAATAATGAAATAGGAACGATCCAGCCGATTGCTGAGATTGGTGAACTGTTAAAAGAACACCAGGCTGTTTTTCATACGGATGCAGTGCAGGCATACGGAGCTGTACCGATTGATGTGAAAGCCGAACATATTGACCTGCTGTCGGCATCAGGCCACAAAATTAACGGCCCAAAAGGCATCGGATTTCTCTATGTAAAAGAAGGGCTCACACTCACCCCTGGCCTCTTTGGCGGCGAGCAGGAGAGAAAGCGCCGAGCGGGAACAGAGAATGTTCCGGCGATTGCTGGTTTTGGAAAGGCAATTGAAGTGGCAATGGCATCCATGGAAGAAAAAAGAGAGCGTTATATGTCATTTAAGAAACAGCTCACCCGGGTGCTGTCGGAAAAACAGGTGAACTTTTCGATGAACGGATCGCTTGAACGATCATTGCCTCACGTGATAAACTTGAGTTTTCCTGGAACAGATGTAGAATCGTTGCTTGTGAACTTAGATCTTGCTGGAATTGCTGCTTCGAGCGGATCTGCTTGTACAGCGGGGTCAATTGAACCATCGCATGTACTCGTGGCAATGTTTGGGAAGGAATCTGAACGCCTTCGCAACTCCATCCGTTTCAGTTTTGGCATCACCAATACGAAAGAACAAATAGATCAAGCAGGAGAAGCTTTGGCGGCAATTATTGAACGCCTAACAAATAAGTAAGTAACTATCCCTGCTTAGAAAGAGAGTGGACAAAATGAAGAAAGCACCGAAAGATACCCGTGTGGTTGTCGGCATGTCCGGCGGCGTGGATTCTTCGGTTGCCGCCCTTTTATTGAAGGAGCAGGGCTACGATGTCATCGGGATTTTTATGAAAAATTGGGATGACACAGATGAATCTGGCGTCTGCACAGCAACAGAGGATTACGACGACGTCATACGTGTGTGCAATCAAATCGGCATTCCTTATTATGCCGTTAATTTTGAAAAGCAATATTGGGAAAAGGTATTTACGTATTTTCTCGATGAATATAAAGCAGGACGTACGCCAAACCCGGATGTAATGTGCAACAAAGAAATTAAGTTTAAAGCCTTTCTCGAGCACGCCATGAGTCTCGGAGCGGATTATTTGGCAACAGGCCACTACGCACGGGTAGATCACAGCGGCGAAGAAGTGAAAATGCTTCGTGGCGTGGATGAAAATAAAGATCAAACATACTTTTTAAACCAGCTACAGCAAGATCAGCTTGAAAAAGTGCTTTTCCCAATTGGGGATATTGATAAGAAGCGTGTGCGTGAAATTGCAGCAGAAGCAGGCCTCGCGACAGCGGCGAAAAAAGACAGTACGGGCATTTGCTTTATCGGAGAACGCAATTTCAAGGAATTTCTAAGCGGTTACCTGCCGGCACAGCCAGGATTGATGACTACAATGGACGGAGAAGTAAAAGGCCGTCATGATGGATTAATGTATTACACGATCGGACAGCGTCACGGCCTTGGTATTGGCGGATCGGGCGAGCCTTGGTTCGTAGTGGGAAAAGACCTAGAAAAGAACATCCTATATGTTGAACAAGGATTTCATAATGACTTGTTGTATTCCAATTCATTGATTGCTGATCAAGTAAGCTGGGTCTCAAATCAGCCAAAGCCGCAGTCGTTTGAATGCACGGCAAAATTCCGTTATCGCCAGCAGGACAACAAAGTGACGGTTCATTTACTTGAAGATGGAAAAGTAAAAGTGGACTTTCATGAGCCTGTCCGGGCGATTACGCCGGGACAAGCCGCTGTTTTCTATGATGGAGAAGAGTGTCTTGGCGGCGCAACGATTGACCAAGTGTTTAAAAATGGAGAAAGACTGACATATGTCGGGTAAAGAGACAAGATAAAACCTTTAAAGCGGTGTTCTGCTTTAAAGGTTTTATTTTTTGCTCAATACATCTAGAATTTTAGGCCGTAATCTTCTGAATCAGTGAAAATAAATAATTTAGCTCTTTGTCTCATATTACCTGTCATAAGTCGATTTACTAGAGAAATTATCAATGAGCGTTTAAGGATAGACAAACAAGCGCTTCGCTTGCCTTCATTAAAAATGAAGACAGGGACTGATTCGTTGAGCTGTCTTCGTTTCTTTTTCAAGCTAATCTCTTCTGTTAAGAACGATGCAGCTCTGTGGTATAATTTTGATGAATATAACTATAGAGGTGACCAATGGACAAGAACTTACAAGGTATTGAATATTTGCAGCAAGGAAAAGTGGAGGAAGCGTTAAAGCTATTTTCAGAGCGAATTGAAGAAGCTCCGGAAGATCCGACGGCATATATTAATTTTGGTCATGTGTTATGGACAGTTGGTGAGCTTGAGCGGGCTGAGCGATTTTATAAAAAAGCTATTGAAGTAGAGCCAGCAGCAGGTGCTGCGCATTATGCACTCGGTACATTCTATTATGAGCAAGAAAGACTAGAGGAGGCGTGCCGTGAATTTGAACAAGCGGTTAAGTCAGGAATAGAAGAGAGCGACGCCTTTTTTATGCTTGGCATGACGTTTGCTCAGCTGGATCAACCCGTCCTTGCCCTTCCATATTTACAGCGTGCAGTGGAGTTAAATGAAGCTGATACAGAAGCCCGCTTTCAACTGGGCCTTTCTTTAGCGAAGGTGCAAGCCTATGATGAAGCGATCCGCCAGCTAGAGAAAGTGGTTGAAGAAGATCCGGGGCATGCGGATGCTTACTATAATCTTGGTGTTGCCTATGCGGGACATTTGGAAGATGCAGAAAGAGCTTTAGCTATGTTCAACCGTGCGCTTGAAGTTCAGCCAGATCATATGCTGGCTGGCTATGGAAAGAAAATGATAGAAAAAGCTAATGACATATAAGGAGTGCCTCCGATGGAACAAGGCTCAATGGATTTGTTTGCAAATGGAGAAAAATATGTAAAAGGGCGGCATCTGGTGACGATTTTCCATAATGAAGAGAACTTTTACTCAGTTATGCGGATTCGAGTCACTGAAACGAATGATGTCTGTGAAGATAAAGAAGTGGTTGTTACAGGGTATTTTCCACAAATCCATGAACATGAAGTGTACTCTTTTTATGGCGTGTTTAAGGAACACCCTAAGTTTGGCCGTCAGTTTCATGCGCGGCATGCTCAAAAGGAAATCCCGCAGACGAAGCAAGGGGTTGTCACATATTTATCGAGTGACTTGTTTAAAGGAATTGGGAAAAAAACAGCAGAAACCATTGTAGAAACGCTGGGAGAGGGAGCGATCTCCAAAATTCTCAATGACCCTTCTTCGCTTGAAGAGGTGCCACGACTCCCTGCAGACAAGGCCCAGTCGCTTTATGAAACGCTTCTTGAACATCAAGGGCTTGAGCAAATTATGATCGCACTTAGCCAGTATGGTTTTGGCCCACAGCTTTCCATGAAAATTTATCAGGCTTATCAGCAGCAGGCCATTGAAGTGATCCAAAAAAATCCCTATCAACTTGTGGAGGATATCGAAGGAATTGGCTTTGGTCGGGCAGACGAGCTTGGTGCGCAAATTGGTATTGGGGGTGAGCATCCCGACCGTATTAAAGCAGGAATTTTGTTTACTGTCGAACAGCAGTGCATGCAGGAAGGTCACTGCTATTTGGAAGCAGAACCGCTGTTAAAAGAAGTGAAGGCGCTTCTTGAAAAGAGCGGAAAAGAGCAAATCGCCTTTGAGGCGATAGCGAAGCAGCTGATTGTTTTGGAGCAAGAGGAAAAAGTGGTCGGGGAAGATAACCGTGTGTTTCTACCCTCTTTATATTTTTCGGAAAAAGGCCTTGTTACAAATATTGAGCGCTTGCTTAAGCAAACAGAGTATGAAGACCAGTTCCCTGAATCAGAATTTCTGTTGGCACTTGGCGATTTGGAGGAAAGAACAGGCGTACAATATGCACCATCACAAAAAGAAGCCATTCAAACAGCATTGATGTCGCCAATTATGCTGTTGACGGGAGGTCCAGGCACGGGAAAGACGACGGTCATTAAAGGCATTGTGGAGCTTTATTCGGAATTGCATGGCTGTTCGCTGGATCCTAAAGCGTATGGAAAGGATGAACCGTTTCCAATTAAGCTTGCCGCACCAACAGGCCGGGCAGCAAAAAGGATGGCTGAGTCAACCGGTCTGCCCGCGGTAACCATTCATCGCCTGCTCGGGTTCAGTGGACAGGAAACGATGGAAGAGGAAGAGGGACGAGAGGTTCCAGGGCGGCTGCTGATCGTGGACGAAGTATCAATGGTGGATATCTGGCTGGCTCATCAATTGTTTAAAGCATTGCCGGATGATATGCAAGTCGTGCTAGTAGGGGATGAAGACCAGCTGCCTTCTGTAGGACCTGGTCAAGTATTAAAGGATTTGCTCGCATCCGGTGTGATTCCAACTGTAAAGTTAACAGATATTTACCGCCAGGAAGAGGGATCTTCGATCATTGAAATGGCCCATGAAATTAAAAGCGGTTTGTTGCCGTCTAATTTGACGAAGCAGCAAAAGGACCGTTCTTTTATCCCCTGCCATGTTCAGCAAATCCCTGATGCAGTAGAGCAAGTTGTAAAAAGCGCCATTAGGAAAGGTTTTACAGCCAAAGATATCCAAGTGCTTGCTCCGATGTATAAAGGGCCGGCAGGCATTGATCGGCTCAATGAAATTTTACAGGAAATCCTCAATCCCAACCCGGATGGTTCCCGTAAGCAAATTGACTTTGGAGACATTCATTACCGGATCGGTGATAAGGTTCTTCAGCTCGTTAATCAGCCGGAACAAAATATTTTCAATGGGGATATCGGAGAAGTAGTATCGATCTTTTTTGCAAAAGAAAATACCGAAAAGCAAGATATGGTGATCGTCTCCTATGAAGGAAATGAAGTCACCTATACGAGACAGGATTTGAATCAAATTACGCACGCTTTTTGCTGCTCTATCCATAAATCTCAAGGAAGTGAATTTCCGATCGTTATTTTGCCGGTAGTGAAAAGTTACTACCGCATGTTGCGTCGTAATTTGCTTTATACCGCGATCACTCGCAGCAAGCAATTTTTGATCCTGTGCGGGGAGGAAGAGGCATTTCGAATTGGGATCGAGCGCAATGACGACCTGATGCGTAAAACAGCGTTAAAAGAAAAGTTAATAAAGGTGTTAGCGGATGACTGTGCAGAAGAAGAAGCGGCTGATTCAATCTTGCTAACGGAAGAAACCATGATGGCTATTGATCCAATGATCGGGATGAAAACCATTACACCGTACGACTTTTTATAATTGGGCATGTATAAAAGTGGGAAAAGCTGGGCACCCTGTTTGCAAAAAACGTGCGAGGTGACGCCCATGATTACATGCCCAAACTGTCAAAGCAAAGAAATTGGAAAAATTGGTACAACACAGTATTATTGTTGGAATTGCTTTATTGAGCTCTCCGTCGAAAAAAATGTGATCTCTGTTCATCAAGTTGAAGAAGATGGTTCCTTAAGCTCTCTCAACGATCTATTCGAAGAAGAAAAAAGAAGAATGGGGTAATTAGAAAAGCAGAGCCGACTGTTCTGGGGCGACAAGCATAAGCTAATCTGACGAATGGGCGTTTTTTGCCACTCAGTCAGATTGGCTTATGACCTCGAGCCCCAAGAGGCGGAGCTAGACAAAGAAAAGCGGAAGCGACCCGATTAGCCAGCTAGGCGGCTGGAGGACTCGACAAGGAGTCGTTTTTTGACTCCGTCAGAGAGATCGAAGCCGGCGTACGGGCTGGTCGCTGAGCGCCCTGAGTGCTCTGGCCGGCATCATATAGATTTGGGCTGAAAAAGCTTGTGAAGGAATTCCTTCACAAGCTTTTTTTAAAAGAAAGTCTGTTGAGGCAATGGATCGATCTTCTTAATTGGATGAATAAACAAATGGCATCTAGCTGCAAACTAGATAAAACGGTTTATTAAAGGATGTCGGATCCGATGGAAAATAAATTGAAGTTGAAGTGGCTGTATTTAGCTTGTGCAGGACTGCTAATGTTGCTGACGGTGTATGTTTTGTATTTGTTAAATCCTGTGTTGAGTCCGCTGTTGCGGGGAGTGCTCGTGAGTCTTATGCCTTTTTTATTAGGCGGATTTATAGCCTATTTGCTGCATCCGCTTGTAGAAAAAATGGCTGAGCGGGGCGTGTCTAGAACCATGTCAATCTTGCTTATTTATATCTTGTTTTTTGGCATCATCGGTATTTGCTTATTTCGAGGTGTACCTTTATTTATCGATCAGCTTAGAGAATTGTCACAAAGTGCTCCTGAGCTGTCAAAGATGTATGAAGAACAGATCATTGCTCTTGAAGCAGAAACATTGACTTGGCCGGATGGAATACAAGAAAAGATTCATAATCGCATTGTCAGCTTTGAACTTTGGCTTTCAGGCCTTGTGGAAGCATTTATGAATGTGCTCATGAAAATGGTCAATTTCCTTCTGCTGCTAGCCGTTGTGCCTTTCATCTCTTTTTATTTATTGAAAGACATCGATCGGGTAAAAAAAGCCGCTTGGACCTTTACACCAAAAAGGTGGAGAACAAGGGCGTTGCGGTTTATCAAAGAATTGGACAGATCATTAGGAGGATATATCAGAGGCCAGCTGTTTGTCTGCTTAGTTATCGGGGCCGTGGCAGCTCTGCTCTTCACATTCATAGGTCTTAAATATGCTATTTTGCTCGGCTTGATCATCGGAATTACGAATGTCATCCCGTATTTTGGGCCAATTATTGGGGCTGTTCCAGCTGTTTTTGTGGCATTAACTATATCCGGGAGATTGGCTATCTATACAGCAATTATCGTGCTTTTTTTGCAGTTTATCGAAGGGAATGTGCTGTCCCCGTGGGTCGTCGGAAAAAGTGTCCATCTCCATCCATTATTCATTATCGGGGCCCTGTTGCTTGGTGGGGAGGCAGGAGGGATTATCGGCCTTATTATTGCTGTGCCGGTTCTCATCATTTTCAAGGCAGCCTTTATGGCGGAAAGGCGAGTGAAGGTCCGTTTGCAAAAAGCTCCGCATTGACAAACAGGTTCAGAGTTTTTTATAATTCGATATATCTCAACAAATATAAATCAATGATGGATCGAGTATGTTATAGTCCACCTAAGTGCCGAGCACGTCAGAGAGGAGTTTCCATGGCTGGAAGAAGCTCCAGGTGAAGGGTAACGGAAAGCTAGTCCGGAGAGCAGCTAATCCCTGCCGTTTGCCGCGTTAAGGCCTTTGAGAGATGAACTGGCAAGCTTTGGTTCATAATCAGGGTGGTACCGCGAAAAGCTTCGTCCCTGTCCGGGGAACGGGGCTTTTTTTGTTGCCTTGAAATGACCGATCCCATTCATTATTTAACAGGAGGAATTGTATATGAAAACGTTGACTGGTGCTCAAATTCGTCAGATGTTTTTAGATTTCTTTCAGGAGAAAAATCACCGTGTGGAGCCGAGTGCCCCACTCGTACCCCATGATGATCCAAGTTTGTTGTGGATCAACAGCGGTGTAGCCACTTTAAAAAAATATTTTGATGGCCGAGTGATCCCTGAAAATCCGCGAATCGTCAATGCTCAAAAGTCCATCCGGACAAACGATATTGAAAATGTCGGAAAAACAGCCCGCCACCATACTTTCTTTGAAATGCTTGGGAATTTCTCAATTGGAGAGTATTTTAAAAAAGAAGCGATTCATTGGGCTTGGGAATTTTTAACTGATGAAAAATGGATGGCTCTTGAGCCCGACAAATTGTCCGTGACTATTCATCCGGAAGACGATGAAGCCTTTGTTATCTGGCATGAAGAAATAGGGCTGCCAGAAGAGCGAATCATTCGATTGGAAGGGAATTTCTGGGATATAGGTGAAGGACCAAGTGGACCAAATACGGAAATCTTCTATGACCGTGGCGAGTCATACGGAAATGATGAAACGGACCCAGAGCTTTATCCAGGCGGGGAAAATGAGCGTTATTTAGAAATTTGGAACTTAGTATTTTCTCAATTTAACCACAATCCTGATGGAACCTATACGCCACTCCCAAAGAAAAATATCGATACTGGGATGGGGCTTGAGCGGATGACATCTGTTATCCAAGAAGTGCCGACAAACTTTGATACAGATTTATTTATGCCAATTATTGAAGCAACAGAAGCTATCTCCGGCGAGAAATACCGTACAAGTGAGGAGAAAGATGTGGCATTTAAAGTAATTGCTGATCATATTCGTACGGTTGCTTTTGCTGTAGGAGATGGAGCCCTTCCATCCAACGAAGGCCGCGGTTACGTACTTCGTCGTTTGCTCCGTCGTGCTGTCCGTTATGCGAAGCAAATCCACATTAACCGTCCGTTCATGTTTGAGCTTGTTCCGGTTGTCGGTGAAATCATGAACGATTTCTATCCCGAAGTGAAAAATAAGCAAGAATTTATTCAACGTGTAATTAAAAATGAGGAAGAGCGTTTCCACGAAACATTGCACGAAGGATTGGCTATTCTATCAGCGGTTATCCAGTCGGCTAAAAACAACGGTTCAGACACCATTGCAGGAGCTGATGTGTTCCGTTTGTACGATACGTACGGATTCCCTGTTGAATTAACAGAAGAATACGCTGAAGAAGAAGGCATGAAGGTTGACCATGAAGGTTTTGAGAGAGAAATGGAGAACCAGCGCGAACGTGCCCGGGCAGCCCGTCAAGACGTAGGTTCCATGCAGGTCCAAGGCGGCGTGCTTGGTGACATTACTGTGGAAAGTGAATTTACTGGGTACGATGAATTAACCGCTGAAGCAACAGTGGAAGTTATCATTGCCAACGGTGAAATGGTAGAGAAAGCACAAACGGGTGAAGCTGTTCAGCTTGTGTTAAGCCGGACTCCATTCTATGCGGAAAGCGGCGGACAAACAGCTGATAAAGGAATTATTGAAGCGGATGGTGTACGCGCTGCTGTTCAAGATGTGCAAAAAGCACCAAATGGTCAAAACATTCAACACGCTATTATTGAAAGCGGCACATTGACAACTGGCCAAAAAGTGACTGCACGCGTCAATGCTGCTGCCCGTAATAAAATTATTAAAAATCACACAGCGACCCATCTTTTACACCAAGCCTTAAAGGATGTTCTAGGGACGCATGTAAACCAAGCGGGATCCCTCGTTGAGCCTGAACGCCTTCGTTTTGACTTTTCTCACTTTGGGCAAGTGACACCGGAAGAGCTTGAGGAAGTTGAAGAAATTGTCAATGAAAAAATCTGGAACAGCCTGCCTGTTGGCATTGCCCACAAGTCCATTGATGAAGCGAAGAAAATGGGAGCAATGGCGTTGTTCGGAGAGAAGTATGGAGATATTGTCCGTGTCGTTTCCGTCGGTGATTATAGCTTGGAGTTATGCGGTGGCTGCCATGTGCCGGATACATCGGTCATTGGTTTGTTCAAAATTGTCTCTGAAAGCGGCATCGGGGCCGGCACACGCCGGATTGAGGCGGTTACTGGAGAAGCGGCGTACAAATTCTTGAACAGCCAGACGGTTCTTCTAAAAGAAGCAGCCAATAAACTGAAGGCCAATCCGAAAGATATTTTAACGAAAGTGGATAGTTTGCAGGCAGAAATAAAAGAATTGCAACGTGAAAATGAATCACTTTCCCAAAAATTGTCCAATATAGAAGCAGGCAGTCTCCTTGATCGTGTACAAGAAGCCAATGGAGTGAAGTTCCTCGCTGCCCGTGTGCAAGCAGCAGATATGAACAACTTGCGCTCAATGACAGATGAATTAAAGCAAAAGCTTGATTCGGGCGTTATTGTGCTCGCTGCATCTACTGGAGATAAAGTAAACATCGTTGCTGCCGTAACAAAAGATTTGGTTGAAAAAGGATATCACGCCGGCAAACTTGTGAAAGAGGTCGCTACACGCTGTGGCGGAGGCGGAGGCGGACGCCCGGATATGGCACAGGCGGGAGGAAAAGATCCTGAAAAAATAGAGGAAGCGCTCAATTTTGTGGAAGAGTGGATGAAATCCATTTGATTCCATGAAAATTTATTGTACAATGGAAATAACTTGTACAAGAGGGAGTTTTCACTTTCAAGCCTAAAGCGAGGTGCTATTAATGAGCTCTTTTGATCAGACGATGAAATTTAATTTTCCAGAAGAACCGTTTGAGCAGAACGTGGAAGAGGTACTTTTTAAAGTATATAAGGCTCTTCAGGAAAAAGGATATAATCCGATCAACCAAATTGTTGGTTATTTGCTTTCCGGCGATCCCGCATATATTCCAAGGCATAACGATGCGCGTAATTTGATTCGCAAGCTCGAGCGTGATGAAATTATCGAAGAACTTGTGAAAACGTATTTAAAACAGCAGCGAGAGGAATAAACTTTTATGAGAGTTATGGGGTTGGACGTCGGTTCAAAGACAATCGGCGTTGCCATTAGCGATGAATTGGGCTGGACCGCGCAAGGCGTGGAAACGATTCGTATCAATGAAGAGAAGTATGATTTCGGCTTAGGACGCATTGAGAGCTTATGCAAAGAATATGGAGTTGAAAAGTTTGTCGTTGGACTGCCTAAAAATATGAACAATACGATAGGTCCACGCGGTGAGGCTTCCCAATCTTTTGCAAAAAAATTAGAGAAGCGCTTTTCGCTGCCAGTCGTTCTCTGGGACGAACGGCTAACCACAATGGCAGCGGAAAGAGTTTTGCTTGAAGCAGACGTGAGCCGAAAAAAACGCAAAAAAGTGATTGATAAGATGGCTGCCACTATGATTCTACAAGGATTTTTGGACAGCCAAAAATAATGAGGTGAAGAAAATGGACCACGGAGAAAAACAAATTACGATTATTGACGAAAATGGCAATGAACAGCTATGCGAGGTACTTTTCACGTTCGATTCTGATGAGTTTGAAAAGTCCTATGTGCTTTATTTCCCTGTTGGAGCAGAAGAAGATGACAACGAAGAAATTGAAATTCATGCTTCTGCCTTTATTCCTGGTGAAGACGGCGAAGATGGTGAACTTCAGCCGATTGAATCTGATGAAGAATGGGAATTAATTGAGGAAATGTTGAATACATTTCTTGATGAGGAAGAAGAGGAATAATCAAGCAATCAAAAAAGACCGGGGCTGCCCCGGTCTTTTTTCAATTCTATCTTTTCTCAAAAGATGTAGTATAATAAAAAAGCAAAGAAAGGCTCGTTATTTGTTGAAAGGGGTAAGTGTATGTCGAAACAATCATATATCCAGCCGCCTGGCAAAAAGAGACGGTTAAGAAAAGCTATTTTTTTTGCCATTATTTTATTTCTGCTACTGATTGGCGGACTGGCAGCGGGCGGATACTTTTTCATTCAATCCGCATTAGAGCCTGTTAACAAAGCAGATCATACTCCTGTTCAGGTTAATATTCCAATTGGATCTAGCCTATCAGTGATCGCTGAAAAGCTGGAGCAAAAAGGGATCGTTAAAAATGCCGAAGTCTTTAAATATTACGTAAAATACAAAAATGAAGATAACTTTCAAGCTGGAGAATATTCCTTTACACCTAGCATGACAATGGATGAGTTAATCAAAAGCTTAAAAACAGGAAAAGTGATTGGGCAAGGTCAAGTGAAGATCACCGTTCCAGAAGGTTATCAACTAACCCAAATTGCTGCTGTTATCGGCAAGCAAACGGGCCACTCGGCAAGTGATGTGCTGAAAGTAATGAATGATCGGGTGTTTATTCAGGAAATGATGAAAAAGTATCCAGAGCTGCTCACTGAGGAAGTACTTGCTAAAAACATTAAGTATCCGCTTGAAGGTTACTTATATCCCGCTACTTATCACTATGGGAATAAGAATAAGCCGGTTAAAGAAATAGTGGAAGATATGCTGGAAAAAACAGATAGTGTGCTTGTTCAGTACCGGACAGCTATGGCGGCAAAAAAAATGAGCACTCATAAATTGTTGACTCTCTCTTCCTTAATCGAGGAAGAGGCTACGGAAAAAGCGGACCGCCATAAAATTTCGAGCGTATTTTATAATCGTCTGGCAGCGGGTATGCCGCTACAAACAGACCCAACAGTACTGTATGCACTCGGCAAACATAAAAAACGTGTTCTGTATGAAGATTTAAAAGTGAATTCTCCATATAATACTTACAAAGTAAAAGGATTGACACCAGGACCGATTGGCAATAGCGGTGTCTCATCTATGGAGGCAGCTTTAAATCCTGAAAATACGGATTTCCTTTATTTCCTTGCTTCTCCTGCAGGGGATGTATACTATGCTAAAACATTAGAAGAGCATAGCAAATTAAAGGAAAAATACATTACGAACTACCAAGAACAGCAAAAGCAATAGACAGAAGGATCGCTTTTCCTATGCTATTGTGATAAAATAGTTCAAGTGTTTTTGGGAAAGACAAGTTAATGAAATACCATCAAGCAGAAAGCTGACAGGCTTTCTTCTTTTTCTTGTCAATGGAAATGTGGCTTCCCCATTATTTAATTTGAACAGGAAAGTTTTTTGTGATAGCCATGCCTGCCTCATAAGGATGGAGAAAGGTTCGGTTGCAGGAGATCGTCGCAGTTACATAAGGCACAGTCAGGCCTTTTGGAGAAGGGGTGTATTATGGACAATATTATCCATCATTATATAGAATCATTGATTAAAAGCCGTGCCCCATTATTTATTGAAATGGAAGCTTTTGCTAAGGAACATGGAGTGCCAATTATGGAGCCAGCCGGCATAGAAGCCATGCTACAAATCATGCGTATTCAGCAGCCAAAGCGGATTTTAGAAATAGGAACGGCTATAGGCTATTCAGCCTTGCGGATGGCTGCAGCCCTTCCAGAGACAGAGATCATCACCATTGAAAGGGATGAATCGCGCTATCAGCAGGCTATTGATTATATCCATCGTTCAGATTGCAAAAGCCGGATAGAGGTGTTATTCGGTGATGCGCTCGACTTAATCGCAGAGGCAGGAAAAAAGGGTCCGTACGATGCGATTTTTATTGATGCTGCTAAAGGACAGTACACTCGATTTTTTGAGGGGTATTCCGCTTTTTTAGTGCCAGAGGGCACGGTATATACAGACAATGTGTTGTTCAAAGGCTATGTTGCCGGCATCCCGGTAGAGTCAAAACGAATGATTAATTTAGTAAAGAAAATTCAATCTTACAATGAGTGGCTGATGAATCATCCGGACTTTGACACGGCAATCATCCCGGTCGGAGATGGTTTAGCAGTTAGCCGCAAAAGAGGTGGGAAATAACGTGAAAAAACCAGAATTGCTTGTTACTCCGCATAACATAGAAGCGATTGAGCTTCTTGCAGAGGCAGGAGCTGATGCATTTGTTGTTGGCGAGCAGCGCTATGGATTGCGCCTTGCGGGAGAGTTTGGCAGAGAAGAAATTAAAAAAGCAATTGAGAAGGCTCATAGCAAAGAAAAGAAAGCTTATGTGGCAGTTAATGCTATTTTTCATAATGACATAGCTAATGAACTGGATGAGTATATCGCATTTATCAAAGAAGCAGGAGCCGATGCCATTATTTTTGGAGACCCTGCTGTACTAATGGCTGTTCGTGAAGTAGCACCTGATATGCCGCTGCATTGGAATACAGAAACTACAGCAACAAATTACTTCACTTGTAACTATTGGGGAAAACGCGGGGCTGTGAGAGCTGTTCTTGCCCGTGAATTAAGCATGGATGAGATGATTGATATAAAAGAGCACGCGGAAGTTGCCATTGAGGTGCAAGTACATGGCATGACATGTATGTTTCAATCTAAACGGCCGCTTTTAGGCCATTATTTTGAGTATCAGGGGAAAGTGATGGAGATCGAAAATCGCAGAGAAGCGAAAAACATGCTTTTATACGATAAAGAGCGCGGAAATAAATATCCGATCTTCGAAGATAAAAACGGTACCCATATTATGAGTCCCAATGATATATGCATGATCGACGAGCTTGAGGAAATGGTAGAAGCGGGGATTGACAGCTTCAAAATTGATGGGATCCTGCATTCACCGGAATATTTACTGGAAGTGACGAGGCTTTATCGCCAGGCTATTGATTTATGTGTAGAGGATTCTGAGCAGTACGAAGAAGTGAAAGAAGAATTACTCGAGAAAATTGAAGAGTTACAGCCGGAACACCGCCCATTAGATACAGGCTTCTTCTTCAAGGAAACGGTTTATTAAAAAGGAGGAACAAACGTGAGTGCGGTTATAAACGATAAGATTTCAACCGTCGTTGACGGCAAGCGGGTTATTGTGAAAAAACCAGAATTGCTGGCGCCAGCAGGCACACTTGAGAAATTAAAGATCGCTATTCATTACGGAGCAGACGCTGTGTATATTGGCGGTCAAGAGTATGGCCTTCGTTCAAATGCGGGAAACTTTACATTAGAAGAAATGAAAGAAGGCGTGGAGTTTGCTCGAAAATATGGGGCCAAAATATATGTAACAACTAACATTTATGCGCACAATGAGAACATAGACGGGCTCGAAGACTATTTGCGAGGATTGCAGGAGGCTGGCATCACCGGTATTATCGTCGCAGATCCGCTTATTATTGAGACATGCCGGCGTGTTGCACCAAAAGTGGAAGTCCACTTGAGCACACAGCAATCTTTGTCTAACTGGCGTGCAGTTCAGTACTGGAAAGAGGAAGGGCTGCACCGGGTTGTTCTTGCTCGAGAAACAACAAGTGAAGAAATGCGTGAAATGAAGGAAAAGGTTGATATTGAAATTGAAACATTTATTCACGGTGCAATGTGTATTGCTTATTCAGGCCGCTGTGTCCTGAGTAATCATATGACGGCCCGTGATTCAAACCGGGGAGGATGCTGTCAGTCATGCCGTTGGGACTATGACCTTTATTCACTTGAGGATAACGGCGAACAGGCTTTATTTTCTGAGGATGATTCGCCTTTTGCGATGAGTCCAAAAGATTTAAAGCTTGTTGAATCGATTCCAAAGCTCATTGAGTTAGGCATAGACAGCTTAAAAATTGAAGGCCGTATGAAATCCATTCACTACATTGCGACAGTGGTTAGTGTCTATCGAAAGGTAATTGATGCTTACTGTGCCGATCCAGATCATTTTCAAATCAAGCAGGAATGGCTCGATGAACTTGAAAAATGTGCGAACCGCCCAGCAGCTCCGGCTTTCTTCGAAGGCACTCCTGGCGTAGAAGAGCAGTTATTTGGTGTTCATGGGAAAAAAGCTTCATATGATTTTGCCGGACTTGTTCTTGATTATGAAGAAGAGACAGGAATCGTTACTCTGCAACAACGGAACTTTTTCCGCCCGGGAGACGAAGTCGAGTTCTTTGGTCCGGAAATTGAAGGTTTCACACAAACGGTAGAGGTGATATGGGATGAGCAGGGGAATGAGTTGGATGCCGCTCGCCACCCGCTGCAAATTGTCCGTTTTAAAACAGCAAAACCAGTGTACCCAAATAACATGATGCGAAAGGGGCTTGAATAAGTTTCATGGACCAAAAGCCAGTTGTCATCGGTGTTGCCGGCGGTTCCGGTTCCGGCAAAACGAGCGTTACAAAGTCAATTGCCGAGCATTTTAAAGGACATTCTGTTATGGTTATTGAGCAAGACTATTATTATAAAGATCAAAGTCATCTGCCATTTGAAGAACGGCTGAAGACGAACTATGATCATCCCCTTGCTTTTGATAACGATTTACTCATCAGTCATATTGAAAATTTATTGGAATACAAAGCAGTCGAAAAGCCGGTGTATGATTATGCTCGGCATACACGTTCGGCTGAAACGATCCGGATGGAGCCGAAAGATGTCATTATACTTGAAGGCATTCTCGTACTGGAGGATGAGCGTCTGCGTGATTTAATGGATATTAAGTTATTTGTTGATACGGATGCAGATTTGCGCATTATTCGCCGGATGATTCGGGACATTAAGGAGCGGGGACGTACGTTTGAATCTGTCGTTGATCAATACTTAAATATAGTCCGGCCGATGCATAACCAGTTCATTGAACCAACGAAGCGCTATGCAGATATTATTATCCCGGAAGGTGGCCAAAATCATGTAGCCATCGACCTCATGGTAACAAAAATTCAAACGGTTCTTGAACAAAAAGCCATTTTATAGTATCTTTTTATGAAACAGACATAATCTTTTAAAAACAAAGGCTGTCTCAACCATTGGAGCGGGCTTATGGCGCGCTCATATATAGAGGAAAACGCTTTCCCTATATATGAATGCGGCAAAAGCTGCTCTAAATGAGGCAGCCTGCTCATGTTTACTTGTTTTCCTCACCAAGGAAGGCAGCGAGATGAAAAGGAGTGGAAGGGACTTGTCAACAGAAAAAGTATACCCAATGACTAAAGAGGGGAAAGAAAAGTTAGAACAGGAACTAGAATATTTAAAAACCGTTAAGCGCAAGGAGGTTGTAGAAAGAATTAAAATTGCCCGCAGTTTCGGGGATTTATCGGAAAACTCCGAGTACGATTCAGCGAAGGAGGAGCAAGCCTTTGTTGAAGGGCGCATCGGCACAATTGAAGCAATGATTCGCAATGCGGAAATCATTGAAGAGGATAACAGCAACGTCGTTTCTTTAGGAAAGACAGTTGTATTTATTGAGCTGCCGGATGGTGAAGAAGAAGCTTATACAATCGTTGGTAGTGCAGAAGCCGACCCATTCGAAGGGAAAATTTCAAACGATTCTCCGATTGCGAAAAGTCTGCTTGGCAAAGAAGTGGGCGATGAAGTCATCGTGCAGACACCTGGCGGAGAAATGAAAGTGAAAATCGTCTCAATTAAATAATGAATAGAAAAAAGCGCTAAAGACAGTAGGTCTTTAGCGCTTTTTTCGGTTAAAATAACTTCATGTTCAAGTAGAGACATGATAAAATGTGAATGATGCCAAAGAGAGAGGAGTCGTAACATGGCACAGCCATCACGTACAGAAAGAAAATCTAAACGAAGAAAAACAAATCGAATTTTAAATACCGCCATTGCTGTTGTCGTTCTTTTAATTATTGTTGTTGCGTTCACTATTTTTTCAGGCGGTGGAAAAGAAGAAGCTGCACAGCCGCCTAAGCCGAAAACGGAGACGCAACAATCTTCGGCTAATAAGCAAGATGAGCCGTCATCTGACGTAACAGAAGAGGAAGAAGGCACAACAGACCAAGACACAACAGACGAAGAGAAGAAAGAGGATGAGCAAGAGAAGAAAGAGGATGAGCAAGAGAAGAAAGAAAATGATCAAGAAGGAGTCATCGAAAAAGAGAGCGATGAGCCAAATGTTGAAAAAGAAATAGAGAACCCAAATTGGACAGGCGTCGGCACTTCGCAATCAGGACAGCATACTTCTTCATTTGATAGCAATTCAGTGGATTGGAAAGAGAAGAAAGAAGCGTTATCTTATGCAACAGGTATTCCTCAAGAAGAAATGATCGTCTGGTATATTAGCGGAGATGGCCCTCAAGGAGCAATCGGAACCATTTCGCCAAAAAGTGACCCGAACAACGCCTATCGTGTATATATAAACTGGGTGGACGGCGAGGGTTGGAAGCCGGTAAAAATGTACAAGCTAAAGCATAATGATAAAGGGCGGTAAGTTTTGAGAGGGGACGCGCATTGGCGGGTCTCCTCATTTTTTGTCTATCAGGCCAAATAGGAATTTCTGTTTTTCTTACTTGGCTTTAAAGTGAACGACAGCTGAAAAGTGCTTATGACCATCTGCATCAATTTGCATCTGATGGCTGACCGAGTGGACACCTAACAGAATAGCTCGGTTTTGTTCGATTTTTTCAGCAATTTTTTTCTCTAGAGAAGCGAGGGTAGTCGCTTCAAAAAATTCAATTTTATCTTCAATTAAGTCGAGTTGAAACTGCATGCTCTTTCCCCTTTCAAATTAGTTTAGTTTCTTCTTATGTATACAAGATAAAAGGAAGAAGTGGCAAGCAGTTCTGTGAAAAAAATGCTAAAATGAGACAGGTACATGGAAAGAACGGAGGAGAAGAAAGTGAAAATAGCAATTATTGGAGCAATGGAAGAAGAAGTGGTAATTTTGCGCGAGCAAATGGAAAATCGTCAAGTGGAAACGATAGCTAATAGCGAGTTTACAACTGGAACATTGAATGGGGCTGAGGTCATTCTGCTGCGCTCTGGTATTGGAAAGGTCAACGCTGCAATGACGACAGCCATTTTACTGCATCATTTCCGGCCGGACGCTGTGATCAATACAGGTTCAGCGGGTGGGCTAAATCCTGCGCTTAATGTAGGGGATGTTGTAATTTCTACAGAAGTGCGCCACCATGATGTAGACGTGACGGCGTTTGGTTATGAGTACGGCCAGGTACCACAGCTTCCTGCTGCTTTTGAAGCGGATGAAAAGCTGATTAGCATTGCCGTGGGCTGTGCGAGCGAAGCTGGAGAGGAACAAGTAGTGAAAGGGTTGATCGCGACAGGAGATGCATTTATGAGCGATCCAGCGCGTGTGCTTGAGGTAGGAAAGAAATTTAATGGGTTGCAAGCTGTTGAAATGGAGGCAGCGGCCATTGCTCAGGTAGCTTATCAATTTGGTGTTCCATTTGTAATTATTCGTTCGATCTCCGATATTGCGGGCAAAGAATCCGATGTGTCATTCGAGCAATTCCTGCCAAAAGCAGCCCGCCATTCGGCCAATCTTGTCGTGGGGATCGTCAATCAATTGTCCCGTCAATGAAATGTGAATAATTTGTGAAAAGCGTGCTACACTACATTCCATTTGTGGTACATTAATAGTAAATAGCTTTTTGAGTATGTAAGGAGTGAAGAAGAATGGTCATGATGATTATGGGATTGCTGCTTGCTACAATTATGGGAGTGCTAGTATCCATTACAATTGATTAAAACAGAAAAGCGGAAGCAGCCTGTTTGGCCCGATAGGAGGTTGGAGGCCTCGACAAGGAGGCGCTCTTTGGCTCCGCCCGAGAGGACGAAACCGCCGTACGGGCTGGCTGCTGCAGCTGGACAAACAGAAAGACAGAGCTGTCAGCTTATCGCTGAAGGATGATCTCGATAGATATTTTTATTTTTCTAAGAGCGGCTTCTCTCGTGGAAGCCGCTCTTAGTTCTCTAATGCCCCCTACCTTTTTCTTCACGATAGAACTCATGGAACATTTTCATAAGGGCACGCTTTTCAATTCGTGATACGTAGCTGCGGGAAATGCCAAGCTCTTTAGCGATCTCCCGTTGGGTTTTTTCTTCATTTTGATTTAAACCAAAGCGAGCAATGATCACCTCTTGCTCGCGTTCATCCAGGACTCGTAAAAATTTCAATACTTTTTTCAGCTCGATTGTCAGCAGAATATGCTCCAACACATCCTCATCTTCCGACTTTAGAATATCGAGCAGGTTGATTTCATTTCCTTCTTTGTCGTGTCCGATTGGGTCTTGAAGGGAGACGTCTTTTTTTGTTTTCTTCAAGGCACGCAAATGCATTAAAATTTCATTTTCAATACATCGCGCGGCATATGTAGCTAATTTTGTCCCCTTTCCTCCTGAGTAGCTCTCAATCCCTTTAATTAAACCAATCGTTCCGATTGAAATAAGATCTTCGGAATCCTCTCCAGTATTTTCAAACTTCTTCACAATGTGTGCGACAAGCCGAAGATTGTGCTCGATCAACTTGTTGCGGGCCTCTGCATCGCCTTTTGCCATTTTCTCTAAGTAGATCCTTTCTTCTTTAGGAGACAAAGGCTGCGGGAAGGCGTTATTTTTTACATAGGAGACAAAGAAAATTAATTCTTTTACCGCGTAAGATAGAGCAGCAAGAATGCCGAGCATTGAACCTCCTCCTTTGGTAAATCCGCTGTTGTCCTAAGTGTATGAGAGAGGGGCCGCTGATTTGCCTGTCCTCTTGAATTTTCGAAGAAAAGGCGAGGAATGTCATATGAAAGAGAAAAAGGAAGGCGAGAAAAGCAGATGGTTTTTACTAATGGCAATAAAAAACCCCGGGGATTTCCCGGGGGAGGTTTAAACCTTTTTTAGTTTAAAAGGGCTAATCATCAATAAGGATAAGCACATAATAATAACCATGAATGAAGGCATGGGAAGATAAGGAATAGCTAAATAGCTAAGGGTGAGCAAGCATCCAGCTGCTGTGATCGGCAAGCCGTGAAAATAGCCGTTGTTCTCAGAAATATTGAAGCGAGCTAGCCGAAAAGCGCCACAGCCGATGTAGAAGACCGTGAAAAAGGATCCAGGAAAGCCAAACTCAGATAAGATTCCTATATAAAGTAACAGAGCGGGAGCCACCCCAAAAGAGATAATGTCGCACATCGAATCCAACTGCTTGCCTAATTCAGATTCAATATTCATTCTGCGGGCAACCATTCCATCAAAACGATCAGCAAGGGCCGCTATGAAAATAAGCAGCAGGCCAAGATGGTACTGAGCGTGCATCGTCATTAAGATAGAAAAGCCGCCTAAAGCTAAATTACCTAATGTTAGCACGTTGGCTGTTTGAGCTTTTGCTTTCTTTATAGTGATATCTATAACTTGAGAAATAAACAAATTTACACTCTCCTCGAATTTAGCAGGAAATCTGCTGATAGTTTATTATATAATAATATTTTGATGATGATCTATTATACCATAAAGTGGATAGGATTTTTTAAATTTTTGGAGGTTGAATCGTGCAACGCTACTTATATCGCTTTTTTATTGAACTGACAAATAAGAGGTGGTCTTCACGACTCCTTGAACGATATACAAGTTCTTCCCTAAGTAAGCCGATGATCCGCCCTTTTATGAAAGCATACAGGGTCAATGAGCAAGAAATGGCTCATCCGGTTGAACATTATCAAACACTTCATGATTTCTTTATGCGCCAGTTGCTGCCGGACGCAAGGACGATTGATTATGGAGACGATCATGTTGTGAGTCCTGTCGATGCGCTGCTTGCAGAAAAAGGTATGATTACGAGCGGCCATGAAATAATGGTGAAAGGAAAGCCTTATTCTGTGACTGAAATGCTTGGTAACAGTGGAAAAGCAGCTGGTTATGAGAAAGGGACATTTCTCGTTTTTTACTTGAGTCCAAGCCATTACCATCGAATTCATAGTCCGATCAACGGCCGGGTCGTTCAAAAATGGACGCTTGGCAAACACTCTTATCCTGTCAATAGTCACGGTTTAAAATACGGCAGAAAACCTCTTGCTAAAAATTATCGAGAAATTACGGAGCTGGAATTTGATTCTGGAAAAATGGCGGTAGTAAAAGTAGGAGCCATGTTTGTAAATTCGATTGAACGCTCTCATCACGGGCTAACTTGGAGACAGGGGGAAGAAGTCGCTTATTTTAATTTCGGCTCGACGGTTGTTCTTTTGTTTGAGCCCGGGACATTTGCATGGAATGAGCGGCTGAGTGTGCCTTGCGAAATAAAGGTTGGTGAAAAAGTGGGCACACTCGTATAAAAAAAGCACTGCTTAAGCAAGTGCTTTCTATTAGTGTGCTTTTACTTGATAGTAAAGAGCTCTCTTTTTTAATTCATCTTCAATCAACAAGATAAAGTCACGGCTAAGCTCGAGCTTGCGTGCTTTTGCATAAGCTTCCAATAATAAATCATCTGAAATGCGGTTCATTCTTTATTCACCTCCAAAAAAATAAGTGGTCTATAATAGATGAAGTCGCATAAGATGTTAGGTTCAAGTAGTTTACTACCCCACTTTACTAAATATAAACAAAAAGAACAAGTGTTCCTTTATCCACAGGATGAAGTGGATAAAGTGTGGATAGGTTGTGTTTAAGTAGGTGGAAAGGGTAAAAAACTAAAGGGATAATGTGTATAAAGTTATCCACAATAAAGAGATGAAAAAAATGTCGGAAAATATTTCTTATTTATTGTAAAAATTTAAATATTGTTGATGTACGTTTTATTTTGTCACAATAGCTAAAATCCGCTATGATAAAGGCAATGAAAGCCAAAAGAACGGGGTGCAGGGATTGTTAAAGAAATTTTTGCCAAGCAGGTATGTAAAAAGCATTTTCCATATTACACCGGAGTATCTGAAGTCCAAAGGAATGAAAGCCATCATTACCGATTTGGATAATACATTAGTAGCTTGGGATCGACCGGATGCTACACCAGAATTGTTAAACTGGTTCGATGAGATGAAAAAAGCAGGCATTAAAGTACTAATTGTTTCCAATAATAATCAAAAAAGGGTTAGTGCTTTTTCGCAGCCAATTGAGATTCCTTATATTTTTGAGGCTCGCAAACCAATGGGAAAAGCATTTCGAAGAGCTGTTAAAATCTTAGGAGTGAAAAAGGAAGAAACAGTTGTTATTGGCGATCAGCTGCTAACGGACATATTTGGCGGCAACCGCAATGGTTTTTATACGATTTTAGTGGTGCCTGTTGCCCAGACAGATGGCTTCTGGACAAAATTCAACCGCCGGATTGAACGGCGGATCATGAATGCCTTTAAACGAAAAGGTTTAATTCAATGGGAGGAAAGTAAGTGAATAACGAAAACATCATTTGTATAGGATGCGGGATCAGCGTGCAAACAGAGGATCCTGCAGGACTTGGCTACGCACCGGCTTCAGCTCTTGAAAAAGAAGAGATCGTCTGCCAGCGTTGCTTTCGCTTAAAGAATTATAACGAAGTGCAGGATGTCTCATTAACAGATGACGACTTTTTAAAAATTTTAAATACACTGGGACAGACAGACAGCTTAATCGTAAAAATTGTTGATATTTTTGATTTTAATGGAAGCTGGCTTCCGGGGTTGCATCGTTTTGTTGGAAAAAACCCTGTCCTATTAATCGGCAACAAAGTCGATCTGCTTCCTAAATCAGTGAAAAAAAATAAGCTAGTTCATTGGATGAAGCAGCAAGCAAAAGAGCTTGGCTTAAAGCCGGTCGATGTGCTGCTGGTCAGCGCAGCTAAAGGAGCTTCTATGAAAGAAGCCATGCAGGCAATCGACGGTTATAGAGACGGGAAAGACGTATATGTGGTCGGCTGTACAAACGTAGGAAAATCGACGTTTATTAATCGAATCATCAAGGAGGGAACGGGAGAGAAAGATGTCATTACTACCTCCCATTTTCCAGGCACGACGCTGGATATGATCAAGATCCCGCTGGATGACGGCCATTTTCTTGTTGACACGCCGGGGATCATTAATCATCATCAAATGGCTCACTTCGTAGATAAAAGAGATTTAAAATACATTACACCGAAAAAAGAGATAAAGCCAAAGATTTTTCAGCTGAATGAACAGCAAACGTTGTTTTTTGGTGGGCTGGCCCGCTTTGATTATCTTGCGGGCGGTCGTCGTTCCTTTACTTGTTATTTGTCAAATGAATTAACGATTCATCGCACAAAATTAGAAAAAGCAGATGAGTTGTACAACGTGCATGCCGGGGAGTTACTGACCCCGCCACGGAGGGAAGAAATAGAGACATTCCCTCCATTGATACGCCATGAGTTTATGATTAAGGAAGACAAAGTGGACATAGTCTTTTCTGGGCTCGGATGGGTTACTATCAATGAACCAGGGGCCAAAGTGGCTGCTCATGTGCCGAAAGGTGTCAATGTATTTTTGCGGAAATCTTTAATTTAGGGGAGAGAAGCAATGAGAAAATTATTTGGTGTCATCGGTGATCCAATTGCCCATTCGATGTCCCCTGCCATGCACAATGATGCGTTCACTCGCCTCGGCATTGATGGCTACTATCATCCTTTTCATATAACGCCTAATGACTTAGCCACGGCTGTTCAGGGAATGAAGGTAATTGGTATACAAGGATTTAATGTAACGATTCCTCATAAATCAGCGATTATGCCTTTGCTTGATCAAGTCGATCCATTGGCAAAAGCAATTGGAGCGGTGAATACGGTTGTTCGTGAAAATGGAGGATGGACAGGGTACAATACAGATGGAGCAGGATTTGTCCGTGGACTTCGAGAAGCCTATGGAGCGCCTCTTGAAGAAAAACGGGTGTTGCTTATCGGAGCAGGAGGGGCAGCACGTGCGATTTATTACACGCTTGCTTCAGAGAACGTAACCCGGATTGACATGGCTAACCGAACGTCTGAAAAAGCAATGAACCTTGTGGAGAGCTGTCCTTATCCTGTGAAAAGCACAGTAAAAACAATCAATGAAGCAGCAGAACAGCTGGGAGAGTACGATATTATTATCCAAACGACGTCGATCGGAATGTCTCCGCTTATCGGGGAGAGTCCTATTTCAGTTGAAAAGATCAAGCCGGGGGCATTTGTTTCGGATATTATTTATAATCCCTTGGAAACCAAGCTTTTACAAGAAGCGAGAAAGCAAGGAGCTCGCATCCAAAATGGACTAAAAATGTTCGTTTATCAAGGAGCGCTTGCTTTTGAAAAATGGACAGGCCAAACGCCTGATATCAAGAGAATGGAAGAAATTGTACGTCATCAATTGGGAGGCAATTATGTTAACAACTAAGCAAAAATCTTTTTTACGCTCGAAAGCCCATCATTTAGATCCAATTTTCCAGGTGGGGAAAGGCGGAGTAAATGAAAATATGGTTAAACAAATCGCCGATGCGCTTGAAGCGCGTGAACTGATTAAAGTGAGCGTTCTCCAAAATTGCGGGGAAGACAAGCGTGAGGTAGCAGAGGAGCTAGCTAAAGGAGCCCGTGCTGAGCTTGTGCAGGTGATTGGCAGCATCATTGTGTTATATAAAGAATCCAGAGAAAGCAAAAGGATTGAACTGCCGCGATGAAAAAACAGACGGGCATTTTAGGTGGCACATTTAACCCACCGCATCTTGGTCATTTGATCATAGCCAATGAAGTGCTGGAGGCTCTTCATTTAGATGAGATCCGCTTTATGCCTAACTATGTTCCGCCGCACAAGGAGATTGATCATCGTATCAGTGACGAAGATCGTATTTGCATGCTGCAAGCAGCTATTGATGGGCAACCATATTTTTCCACGGAATTAATAGAAATTGAGCGGAAAGGAACCTCTTATACGTTTGATACGATGAAAATGTTAAAGGAGAGGGAGCCTGAAACCGAGTTTTACTTTATCATTGGTGGTGATATGATCGAATACCTGCCCAAATGGTATAAAATTGATGAACTGAGCCGTATGATCACATTTGTTGGAGTGCGCAGGCCGGGATATTCAGTAGAGACGCCATATCCAGTGCGGCTTATTGAAGCACCGGAAATCCACCTTTCTTCTACGATGCTGAGGCAAAGAGCGGCGGGCGGAGGAACATTGCGTTATTTATTGCCCGAACAGGTCATCGATTATATAAAGGAGAATCGTTTATATGAAACGTGAGGAGGCGCTTTCGCTAGTAAGAAAGCAAATAACAGAACATCGCTACGTTCATACGCTTGGTGTAGTAGAAACGGCCATTATGCTGGCTGAAAAATACGGAGCGGATGTTGAAAAAGCCGAACTCGCTGCCATTTTTCACGATTATGCAAAGTTTCGTCCAAAAGAAGAGATGGCGACGATCATTGAACAGCAACAGATGGACCCGCAATTGCTGGCCTTTCATTCGGAGCTGTGGCATGCTCCGGTAGGCGCTTATTTAGTGCAAAAAGAAGCTGGTATAGAAGATGAAGAAGTATTGGATGCTATTCGTTATCACACATCGGGAAGAATGGGAATGACTTTGCTTGAAAAAGTCGTTTATGTTGCGGACTATATTGAGCCGGGGCGTCACTTTCCGGGCGTGGAAGAGGTACGCGAATTAGCAAAGAATAATTTAGACGCTGCTTTAATTCAAGCGTTAAAAAATACCATTCAATTTTTAATGAAAAAAAATCAGCCGGTTTATCCGGATACCTTTCATACGTACAATGATTTAACGATGAAAAAAGAGGGGGCTAATTAATGGGTCAACCAGAACTTTTACAACGAGTTGTTAATGCAGCAGATGACAAGCGAGCGGAGAATATTGTCGTTTTAGATATGCAGGGAATTTCATTAATGGCGGACTATTTTATGATCTGTCATGGGAATTCTGATAAGCAGGTACAAGCTATTGCCCGTGAAGTTAAGGAGCAGGCGGAAGAGCTTGGCTACGGAGTGAAACGGATGGAAGGATTTGACGAAGCGCGATGGGTATTGATTGACCTTGGCGATTTGATTATCCATGTATTCCATCGAGATGAACGGCTTTATTATAATCTTGAGCGGCTTTGGGGAGATGCGCCTGAGCTGGATGTGGAGAGCGAGTTGCTTTCATGACATATGAACGTTTTGCCAGTGTGTACGATTTTTTAATGGAAGACGTTCCCTATGATAAGTGGATGGATTTTTTTCAGCAGCATACATCCGGGCTATCTGGGAAAAGCGTGTTAGACCTTGCTTGCGGTACGGGCGAATTTACCTGGCGTCTAGCAAAAGCAGGATGGGATGTGACGGGCGTCGATTTATCGGACAGCATGCTGCTCGCAGCCCGGCAAAAAGCAGAGAAGAAACAGCTGTCTATCCCTTTATTTCAGCAGGACATGCGTAACTTGGAAGGGCTTGGACAATTTGATGCGGTAACGATTTTTTGCGATTCTCTTAATTACCTAACAGAAGAAGAGGACATAAAGCTTACACTTCGAGCGGTACAAAGACATCTGAAGCCGGGTGGATTGCTGTTGTTCGATGTCCATTCTTTATATAAAATGCGTCGCATTTTTAAGGACGGGACTTTTACAGCTGTTGATGATACCGTCTCTTATATCTGGAATTGTTTCGACGGCGAGCAGCCAGATAGCATTGAACATGAACTTACTTTCTTTGTCCGTGAAGAAGGTTTGGAGTTATATGAGCGGTTTGATGAATGGCATGTCCAGCGTTCGTTTGCAAGTGAACAATATAGAGGATGGCTTCAAGAAACTGGGTTTACCGACATTGAAATAACGGCTGATTTCACTGGGCAGCCTCCAAAAGAAACGAGCGAGAGAATATTTTTCGCTTGTAAAAACAGTCCCGCCTGTTAGTGAAGCAAGAATCCAGTGATATAGCTTTTCATTCTCAAACTGGAGGAACAAATGCATTTTCGTTCCTCCAGTTTTATGTTTTAAAATTATTATTTCATAAAATAAAGAGGATTTACTTACTAGAGAGCGAATAGTATTAAGGGATTCCAAATTGCGCTGCTGTTTCTTGTTTATCTTCGGCAAACTTCTCATGAGTCGCTTGAAAAAGTTTTGTGAACATATCTCCGGTTTCTGCTTCTAACACAGCAATTCCTTTTCCTGTTACGCCTCCTTTTACACATACTTTTTCCTCTAATTGAGCAAGAGTGTATTCCTTTTGTTTAAATAGTTCTCCCAATCCAGCGAGCATCGATTCCGCTAACTTTTCTGCTGTTTGTGGGTCCATTCCCGTAGTCTCTGCCCCCTCAATAAACTTTCTCGTTAAAAAACTAATAAATGCCGGACCACAGCTCACGAGGTCTGAAGCAGCGCGGGTGACAGACTCGTCGATTTCTACGGCCTCTTTGCACAGTTTATTCATCCGCTGCTCCATTTCTTTTTTCCAATCTTCTTCGCATTTCTCTCCATACGTATAAAGTACGGTTCCTGATAACACTTTATTTGTAATACTGGGAATCATCCGCATGCATGAACAGGGAAGGACGGATTCAAGCTGAGCGGTGCTAACCGGGCTTGTAATGGATACGACGCATTGTTCAGAACGAAATAAATGCCGGACCTCTTGAAGAAGCGGGTGTATATCATGCGGCTTGACACAGATAAATAAAAGATCGCATAAATCAACAAGCTCAGAAACGTTCCCGCAAACATGTATATCAGGATGTCTTTTTTGAATGCGTTCAGCTTTTTCCCTCGTCCGGTTCATAATCAATAAATCAGAGGCAGACGCAGCTCTAGATGCAATTAAGGCATCAATTAAAATTTCCCCCATATTGCCTGTTCCGGCTACTCCTATCTTCATTCAGCATTCCTCCTTATGCAAGTTGCTCTTACAATGTATGAAAAAAATTGAAGTTTATGAGAAAGAGGTGAAGACGATGGATGTAAAAGCGTTGATTAGCAAGTATAAAATGTACTTGTGGGCAGGAGGAGCCCTCGTTGCATTTGGCCTTTATCAGCTGACTGAAGAAGCGCCCTCACCGGAAGAGCCGATAATGAAAGAAATGGTACCGGCCGAACAAAAGGAGGTTTCCTCGCCGCCAGTGCCTTCACAAGAACAGCAGGAGCCCTCCATTGTGATGGTTGATATGAAAGGGGCTGTCGTGGCTCCCGGAATTTATTCGTTGAAAAGTGGAGAACGGATTAACGATGCTGTAGCGAAGGCAGGCGGCTTTCAAAAAGAAGCGGACCGGACAGCGATTAATCTGGCCCAAAAACTGCAAGATGAAATGGTTATTTACGTACCAAAAATCGGAGAAGAACCGCCGGAAGAACTAGCAGCTGTCATTCCACCGCAGGAAAGCGCACAAGGACATTCATCAGACAGCAGCGGAAGTGCGGTTAATATAAATGAAGCCTCCGTTGAGGAGCTCCAACAGCTGCCCGGTATTGGAAAGGCGAAAGCACAGGCGATTATTGATTATAGAGAGACGACAGGATCATTCTCAAAGCCAGAAGATTTAAAAAATGTGTCAGGTATCGGAGAAAAGACGTTTGAAAAGATGGCTTCGCTCGTTGTCATACAGTAAGAGGGATTGACGAAAGCTTTTTCTTGCCGCTACACTAAAGAAAAATAATATTGCTAAAGAAAGAGTGAGAATGAATGAGCAGAAAGAGTTGGGATGAATATTTTTTAGACATTGCAGAAGTAGTTTCCACCCGTTCAACATGCAACCGTCTCCATGTGGGCTGTGTGATTGTGAAAGATAAGCATATTATTGCAACAGGGTACAATGGCTCTATTCATGGCCATGACCATTGCGATGAAGAGGGCTGCCTTTTGTCAGATGAAAAGCGCTGTATCCGGTGTCTACATGCGGAGTTAAATGCTGTACTTCACGCAGAAAGAGATAAGCTTAAAGAAGCCGCTGCATATGTTACTCATGAACCTTGTGAAAATTGTGCAAAAACATTGGCGCAAGCCGGAATCAAAAAAATTGTCTACAGAAATGCCTATCCAAACAAGTGGAATCAGCATTTTTTGAAAGATATTGAAGTTGTCCATCTTTCTTAAAAAATTGTAAGGAGATATCATGCGTGGAAAGCTTATTTACATGGCAGTCGGCCTGCTTTCAGGTTTGATATGGGGGCTTCCTGTTCTAGGAAGCATCCGTTTTCTGCTGTCTGCTACTGCTTTCTTTTTTATCTTTAAATTTGATCGAGGAGGAAGAGTAGCTTTTTTTAGTTGTGTTGTTCTTGGCTTTTTAGTGGGTCAATTCTCTGAAGAACGGAATGTAACAGCTTTTACTGGAAAAGAAGAAAGCTGGTCTGTGTTATTCTCTGATGAAACATTGATCGACGGTGACCGGCTGAAAGCAACCGTAACCGCAGGAAATAAGGAGAATTTGCGTCTTCTTTATCGGCTGGCTTCCTCTGCAGAGGCAGAAGAACTTCAGGGAATATTGTTACCAGGTACGATATGTCGTGTTTCTGGAAAACTTGAAGAGCCAGAAGGGAAAAGAAACCGCAATGGATTTGACTACCAATTGTTTCTCAAGCGTAACCATATCTTTTGGCAGCTTAAGGTTGATCGCCTGTCGTTATCGTCGTGTGTAAAAAAAGAAAAATCTGTTAAAGAGCGCATCATCCATTGGCGACTAAAAGGGATCAATCATTTAAAGACAGCTTTTCCTGAAAGCTTGCAGCCGGTTGCTACTGCCTTATTATTTGGTGACCGCTCATCAACAGAGGAGGATGTAATGGAGGCTTATCAGCGCCTCGGTGTTATTCATTTGCTTGCTATCTCAGGCCTTCACGTTGGTTTGATTACTTCCCTTGTTTATTATGCGATGATACGAATCGGTATTGTGAAGGAAACGGCACAGCTTATCTTGCTTATCTCGCTTCCGATCTATGCACTCTTAGCTGGCGGATCTCCTCCCGTAATCAGAGCTGTGTTGATGACCCTTCTCATATTATTAGCCGTGCGGTTCCATCATAAATTCACGGCCCTTGATGCCCTCAGTACAAGCTTTATTCTCGTTATTTTGTACGATCCTTACTTTATTTACCAAGCAGGCTTCCAACTTTCTTACCTCATTAGTTTTGCTCTGCTCCTCTCTTCGAAAGTGATTTTATCTTCTTCCGTCTCTCCCTTAAGAAATATGTTCATTGTCACGTCTGTTTCTCAAATAGCCGGTTTGCCAGTGTTAATGTATCACTTTTTTGAGGTTTCCCTCTATTCTTTTGCTGCTAACTTATTTTTTGCCCCTTTCTATTCCTTTTTCGTTTTGCCGTTCCTTTTCATTGCTTTTTTGTTAAGTATCATATTAGGTCCTGTTGATCTCTTATTAGAGCCGCTCCGCTTTTTGCTTGAGCAAGTAGATCGAGCAGCAGTGAAGATTAGCCAGTGGCCAGGAGCTGTTATGACGACTGGCCGGCCAGACGACTTTTTACTTATTTTCATGTGTCTTTTCGTTGCTGCAGGCTTTCTCCAATGGGAAAAAACTTTAAATGGGAAGCGGATTAGCGCCTTTCTGGTAGTCATCATTGGTGTGCCCGTTATGCTTCCTACGTACTCTGCAACGGGAGAGGTGTCCTTTGTCGATGTCGGGCAGGGAGATGCCATTTTAATTACCCTTCCGTTTAACAAAGGAAATTATCTAATCGATACAGGTGGATTGCTGCCATTTCAAAAAGAAGAATGGCAAAGGCAAAAGAGAAATTTTTCGATTGGAAGTGATGTTCTTCTTCCTTACCTAAAAGGGAAGGGAATTACCCGCATTGATAAATTAATTCTTACGCATAGCGACTATGACCATATAGGAGCTGCGGAGGAGCTGCTCGGTCATATTGCTATTAAGGAGATAGTCATTAGTCCAGGATCAGAATCCAAACCTGTCATGAAACAAACGATTGAACGGGCTGCCATGCATAGGGTTTCTGTTCGCTATGGAAAGTATATGGAAAGCTGGCAGGAGGGAGAGGCTTACTTTCAAATTGTGTCCCCTGCAGATAATCATTATGAAGGAAACGACGATTCAATCGTGATTTATGCAGTAATAGGTGAAAAGAAGTGGCTCTTTACCGGAGATATGGAGGCAGAAGGAGAAACACAGCTTCTCAAAAAATTTTCTATGGATGTAGATGTATTAAAAGTCGGACATCATGGAAGTCGGTCTTCAACAACAGCCCCTTTTATAACCAACATGAATCCTGAAACAGCTGTTATTTCTCTTGGGAAAAACAATCGGTATGGGCATCCTCATAAGGAAGTTATTGAGAGGCTTCAGGACCAGGGAGTTGCAGTTTGGCGAACAGATATTCACGGGGAGATTGTATATGCGTATAAGAATGGAGAAACAGGCACATTTTCAGCCGTCTATCCGTAAAATATATAAAGAAAAATGACTAGCTCGGTAAATAGAAAAAGCCCGTCAATTGTCGGGCTCTTGCGGCAGTTATCCAATGAATTTGATAACCTGTGCGATAATGAAGATGATGGCGAAAAACGCGAAAGAAACACCAAAAGCAACGCCAGAGTCTATTGCGTCATTACGTTTTGATTGGACATTTTTTTCAAATTCGTTCACAACTACCCCTCCTATTTCATCTATAGTATAGACGAACCTTTATAAAAAATCCAGACTGTCCTTGCTAATTCCTGCATTGACAAGAGTTAACTGCAATAAGATTCACAAATCCGGTGAAAATACAACTAACATGATCACCGTCTGCAAAGCTGTTTCCTGGGGCAGCGTTGCTGGCGTTTATATAGATCACGGGGGAGCTTCTTTGGAAGTTTCCCCTTGTCAAATGGGAATAGCTTTTTTAACATGAGAGTATCATACATGAAAACGGAGAGAAAAGCCATTGATGCCCATTTGGAAAAAAATCGATCAAAAACAATTGTCAGCAATTTACTTGCTGTATGGAACTGAAGAGTTTTTAATTAATGAAACCAAGCACAGGTTGATTCAGTCGGTGCTGACAGAAGAAGAGATGGATTTTAATTTTTCGGTCTATGATTTAGAAGAAATCCCTGTGGAAACAGCTCTTGAAGAAGCAGAAACTTTTCCCTTTATGGGAGAGAAAAAAATAGTCATTTTAAACAATCCAACATTTTTGACGGCTGAACGATCTAAAGATAAGGTTGAGCATAATACGAAAAAGCTTGAGGAATACATAGCCGATCCGGCACCGTATACGATATTGGTCTTTTCAGCTCCTTATGAAAAATTAGACGAGCGCAAAAAAGTCACAAAGCTGCTTAAAAAAAATACAGAAGTGATGGAAGCAAATAAATTGAATGAAAAGGAGCTAAAAGCTTGGCTTCGCGCTCGTGCAAATGCCAGTCAGGCGCACATAGACGAAGAGGCGTTAGACCATCTCCTCGCTATTGCGGGTACAGACTTGATGATGCTTGCTTCAGAGCTTGATAAATTATCTCTTTACACTTCCGGAGAGCAGCCAATCACAGTAGAAGTGGTGGATCGTCTAACAGCTCGCTCTTTAGAGCAGGATATTTTTGCTTTGGTTGATAAAGTAGTAACGAGGAAAGTGGAGAAAGCTTTTCGTATTTACTATGACCTACTGAAGCTGAATGAGGAGCCAATTAAGATCCTGGCAGTGATCGCTAATCAATTCCGGTTGATTTATCAGACGAAGGATTTAGCGAGAAAGGGATATGGTCAGCAGCAAATAGCTAGCTTTCTAAAAGTCCATCCCTTTAGAGTGAAGCTTGCTGCTGGTCAGGCCAGAAATTTTTCAGATGAGCAACTGGCCTCGATCATGATGATGCTCGCCGACAGTGACCTGCAAATGAAAACGAGTGCGATGGCGAAACCGCTTATTATTGAGATGTTTTTATTTAAGCTTCAAAGCTTGATGAAAACAAGCAGATAAAGGATACTTACTGAAATCAACAGTGTCACCCACGGCCCGGAGATGATACTCAGCTAAATAAAAAAATCCTTCAAGATTCCTCTTGAAGGATTTTTTTATTTAGCGAAACGTTAATTGATTATGCGTTTAGCTTTTTCAATAAACGAGACTTTTTACGGTTTGCTGCATTTTTATGGATTAAACCTTTAGCGGCAGCTTTGTCAAGATTCTTTGCTGCTTCAGCGAAAAGATCTTTTGCGTTTTCCTCGTTGTTGGCAGCTGCTGCTTCAAATTTCTTTACAGCTGTACGCATTGCAGATTTCTGTTGGTTATTGCGCTCTGTGCGCTCTTGGATCGTTTTTGTGCGTTTGATAGCAGATTTAATATTTGGCATTCCGGTCACCTCCTAAAAGCGATCGAGATTCTATCTTTTACTCGACTTCCATTTTTCCTTATAAGAACAAAAGTTATTCTATCAAACAGAAGGTGAGATTGCAATAGTTACATTTGTAATTTGTGTCAAGGAATGAACTTTTACACAGTCGGGCAGACTAAAGTAAAAGTTTATTTATAAGGGGGAAGACATAGTGAAAGAATCATCACTTGATTTAAGTCGGTATGCGGTAAGGACAGATCTGGTTGTAGAAGCAAAAGCCATGGCCGAGGAGCGGCAGGGAAAGACTAGGCAAGTCGTTGGTGTACTAACAGAAGAACGGAAAATTAATGACATAACAGTCACTTCCGTTACGATCGATGAAGAGGGAGAAAAGGCGACAGGGAAAAAGGCAGGACTTTATTTGACAGTAGAATCCCAGGGTATCCGCACCCACGACACGAGTCATCAGCATGAAGTAGAGAAAGTGCTGGCGAATGAATTTGCCGCTTTTCTAAAAAAGAAAGGTATTCAAGAAAACGCAAGCTGCCTTGTTGTGGGCCTGGGCAATGAAGATGTGACACCTGATGCTCTCGGTCCTCTTGTATGTAGAGAGATCATGGTAACGAGACATTTATTTGAGTTGCAGCCGGACCAAGTAGAGGAAGGGTACCGGCCAGTAAGCTCTCTCATTCCTGGAGTGATGGGAATAACGGGGATTGAAACGAGTGATATTGTATTTGGAGTGGTTGAAAAAACCAAGCCGGATTTTTTAGTAGTTATTGATGCGCTTGCCTCACGATCGATTGAGCGGGTTAATGCCACCGTGCAGATCGCAGATACCGGTATTCAACCAGGAGCAGGAGTAGGCAACAAAAGAAAAGAACTTAGCGAAAAAACACTCGGCATTCCAGTTATTGCAATTGGCGTTCCTACTGTTGTAGATGCTGTTTCAATTACGAGTGATACGATTGACTTTATCTTGAAACATTTAGGAAAAGAAATCCAGGAGGGAGACAGACCTTCCGGTGCGCTCGCGCCTGCCGGTTTTTCTTTTGGTAAAAATAAACTGACAGAGCAACACTTGCCTGATGAGGAAAATCGCCGTTCGTTCCTTGGCATGATCGGTATATTGCCTGAAGATGAAAAACGGCAGCTTATTCGGGAAGTGTTGTCCCCGCTCGGCCATAATTTAATGGTTACACCAAAGGAAGTAGATTTATTTATTAAGGATACAGCGAATTTATTAGCGAACTGTTTGAATGCGGCCTTACACTCAGCAGTTGACCAAGGAAATACCGGTTTCTTTACAAAATAGGTATTGTTGCTGGTGTTCAGCGGCATCGAACCGTCTCCGCTTTTTGTTGTTCAGCTGCAGGCGCTAGCACGTACGGTGATTTCGAAATTTCTACAGGAGTCAAAAAGAGACTCCCATAGAAATTCCTCCAATCTCCTATCGTACTAATCGAGCGCCTTCCGCTTTTCGTTGTCCAGCTACGCCTCCTTGCCCCTCGAGGTCATAAGCCGATCTGGCTATGTGGCTGAAGAACGCCACTTCGCCATTTCGTCTTATGCTTGTCGGGGCAAAGCAGTCGGCTCCGCTTTTCTTTATAAAATTGTTCTGCTTTTTCTGATGAAGTCATACGATAGTACAAGACTTTTGCAGAAAGGGTGGAGCAATGAAGGAGAACCAGCCGTATGACCTCTTTTCAATTAATTTGTCGACGATCTTAAAGGGAATGATGATTTTTACGATCTCTCTCCTCACACTTTTTTCAGTTGCCGGTTTATTAACGTCCTTTACTTACAACTATCGAATCTCTTCTCATTCAGTTAATGAAGCAGCTGAACACATATCTGGTGGTGCGCTTTACTACTTGTATACGATGGAAAACAAATTGTTTGCGACGCACGCGCCTGAAGATGCTCGGCCTCCATCGCTGAGCGAGCTCGCCTTTCGTTACGCGACGAATGTCCGTTTCCAGGACCCGCGCAGCTTTCTGGGAAGAGAAGTACCGGGGTTTTCTATTTATGATGGAGAAATATTGGTAGCTGGGGAAGGTACAGACTATACAAATATGCCAATTGAGTCGGAGCCGCCGGATGAGGCATTAGATAAGGGAAATGATGCAGTAATAACCCCGGCTAAAGAGATTCCAAAAGAAAAGGATAGCCCGCCGCCTTCCCTGACAACGAACGGAAAAAAGAAGGTATACGTATATTTCACTCATACGAGAGAGTCCTACTTGCCGTATTTACAGGGGGTTTCTTCTGCTGATTCAGCTCACCATTCAGCCTTAAACGTCACAAAAGTTGGCGAAATGCTGCAGGAGGCACTGGAGTCTAAAGGAATTGGGACAACAGTGGACAAAACAGACATTGTCGCTAAGCTGAATCAGACGGGAAAAAAATACAGCCAAGCTTACCAGGAATCGCGTACTGTTATGGCTTCTGCACAATCTAATAATCGTGATTTACAGTATTTTATCGATATTCATCGTGATTCTCAACGCAAGAAGGTAACGACTGCTACTGTGAATGGCAAGAGCTATGCAAAGCTCGTATTTGTTGTCGGTGCCGAGCATGCCAACTATGAAAAAAATGTAAAACTGGCAACGGAATGGCATAACTTACTAGAGAAAAAATATAAGGGATTATCTAGAGGAGTTATTTTAAAGCAAGGAAAAAATACGAATGGAAAATTTAATCAGGATTTATCTGAAAAAGCAATGCTAATTGAGTTTGGAGGAGTAGACAATACATTCGAAGAGCTCAATCGAACAGCAGAGGCCTTTGCAGATATATTTGCAGATTATTACTGGCAGGCGGAGGCAGTACAATCCCAGTAAACGCCAGTAAGAAAGGATATTCTGATGAAAACTTTTCTAATGAAAACTTGCCTTGTGCTCGCTATTTTCTTTATGGGTGTATTAATCGGCTCTTTCCATAATAATAAAAATTGGCAGGAGCCGTCTTCTTATAAGCAAATGGTTGCTAATCAAAAAGAAGAGCCCGCTTTTTCCTTTTTTGAAAAAGATGAAGCCGAGGTTGATTTGTATATAAAAAAAGAAAGACTAAAAGAGGAAGAACAGGTGAATGTATTTTCAAAAGTTGGACAATCATTAGCTGAAGCGGTGACTTTTGCTGCCGCTTCGTTATTTAGTAGTTAGAGCCCGCTGGCCGTTTTTCACGGCAGCGGTTTTTTCTGATTAAGAAAGTAAACCGTGTTTCTGTGCACTTTCGTCTCCCCTTCACTTTTGCACTCTTTAAAGCTGACTAAGATGCTTTCACTTTTGTAAATTGTCAATTGCTTTTCTGGCTGATATAATCAATGCTAGTATACATGCGCCGACTAACAGGAGTGAAGAAAAAACATGAATAATGAAGAGAAACAATTAAGACAAGAGCATATCAGAAACTTCTCGATTATTGCTCATATTGACCATGGGAAGTCTACTTTAGCCGATCGGATATTGGAGTATACGAATGCTCTGTCTTCCCGGGAGATGAAAAGCCAGCTGCTCGATTCAATGGACCTTGAGCGTGAGCGGGGCATTACGATTAAGTTAAATGCTGTGCAATTGAATTATAAAGCGAAAAATGGAGAAGAGTATATTTTCCATTTAATCGATACACCAGGACACGTCGATTTCACTTATGAAGTGTCTCGCAGCCTTGCCGCCTGTGAAGGGGCAATCCTTGTAGTGGATGCAGCACAAGGAATTGAAGCCCAAACACTGGCGAATGTCTATCTCGCTTTAGACAATGACTTGGAAATTCTACCGGTCATCAATAAGATTGATTTGCCGGCAGCAGAACCAGAACGCGTTCGTCAAGAAGTGGAAGATGTCATTGGTCTGGATGCTTCAGAAGCGGTTCTTGCCTCCGCAAAAGCTGGTATTGGGATTGAGGAAATTTTAGAGCAAATTGTTGAAAAAGTGCCCGCTCCAACAGGTGATTCATCAGCTCCATTAAAGGCGCTTATTTTTGATTCTTTATATGATGCTTATCGAGGCGTTGTTGCCTATATCCGCGTCGTAGATGGTTCAGTAAAAGCAGGGGACAAAATTAGAATGATGGCAACCGGTAAAGAATTCGAGGTCACCGAAGTGGGGGTCTTCACGCCGAAAACAACCGTACGCGATGAATTGACTGTCGGGGATGTTGGCTTCTTGACTGCTGCTATCAAAAATGTAGGCGATACGCGGGTGGGGGATACGATCACTTCAGCCCATAATCCAGCAGTTGAAGCGCTGCCTGGATATAGAAAGCTGAATCCGATGGTTTATTGCGGGCTTTATCCGATCGATTCATCAAAATTCAATGACTTGCGCGAAGCTCTGGAAAAATTAGAGCTAAATGACTCCGCCCTTCAATTTGAGCCGGAAACATCACAGGCGCTTGGATTTGGCTTCCGTTGCGGGTTCCTTGGACTCCTCCATATGGAAATTATCCAAGAAAGAATCGAGCGTGAGTTTAAAATTGATCTGATTACCACAGCACCGAGCGTTATTTATAAAGTGCGGATGACCAATGGCGAAGAAATAAACGTAGATAACCCTTCCAATATGCCGGATCCGCAAAAAATAGACGCGGTGGAAGAGCCATACGTGAAAGCGTCGATTATGGTGCCAAATGACTATGTTGGCGCGGTCATGGAGCTTTCCCAGAATAAGCGCGGTATTTTTATTGATATGCAGTATATGGACGAAAACCGGGTAAATGTGATTTATGAAATCCCGCTTTCGGAAATCGTTTACGATTTCTTCGACCAATTAAAGTCCAGTACGAAAGGCTATGCTTCCTTTGATTATGAACTTATTGGATACAAAACATCCAAGCTTGTAAAAATGGATATTTTACTCAATGGCGACAAAGTGGATGCGTTAAGCTTTATCGTCCATCGTGATTTTGCTTATGAGCGTGGCAAGGTAATTGTTGAAAAGTTAAAAAGTTTGATTCCAAGACAGCAATTTGAAGTGCCTGTACAGGCGGCCATCGGCCAGAAGATTGTGGCGAGATCCACCATTAAATCGATGGGTAAAAACGTTCTTGCTAAATGTTACGGCGGAGATATTTCCCGTAAGCGTAAATTGCTTGAGAAGCAAAAAGAAGGGAAAAAGCGCATGAAGCAAGTTGGCTCGGTTGAAGTACCACAAGAGGCCTTCATGGCAGTCTTGAAAATGGATGACGATAATAAAAGTAAATAGGAAAAGAGAGAGGGAAAGCACAAATGCTTCCCCTTTTTCACGTTATTGAACAAACAAAGAGGAGTTTTCTTATATGATACGTTCCGCATACATTCACATTCCCTTTTGCCAGCAAATTTGCCATTACTGCGATTTTAATAAAGTCTTTTTAAAAAATCAGCCGGTGGACGACTATATAAGGGCGTTGGCTGATGAAATGAAAATGACCATGGAACAGGCCCCCTCTAATCAGCTGGATACCATTTTCGTCGGCGGAGGAACGCCTACGGCTCTTAATGCTGCGCAACTCGATAAGCTGTGCCAAGCTATCCGAGATTATTTGCCTTTTGCAAATGGGGAGTTCACATTTGAAGCAAATCCAGGTGACTTAACGGCTGAGAAGTTGAGAGTGCTGAGAAGTTACGGAGTAAATCGCTTGAGTCTTGGTGTACAGTCCTTTAATGATGAGTTGCTTCGTGCCATCGGACGTACGCATTCAAGCAGTGATGTGTTTGCTACGATAGAAGATGCAAGAGCATCTGGCTTCGACAATATTAGCATTGATTTAATATATGCCCTACCGAATCAGACGCTTGCGGACTTCCGGGACACTTTAAAGCAAGCACTTAGCTTGCAGCTTCCGCATTATTCCGGCTACTCATTGATTATTGAACCTAAAACTGTGTTTTATAATTTAATGAGAAAAGATGCCTTGCCGCTTCCGAAAGTGGAAACAGAAGCAGCGATGTATGAATTGCTTGAAGAGGAAATGGCCGCTTCAGGTCTTCAGCAATACGAGATCAGCAATTTTGCCCGTCCTGGGTTTGAAAGTCTTCATAATCTTGTATACTGGAATAATGAACAGTATTACGGATTTGGCGCCGGTGCTCATGCTTATATAAACGGAGTTAGGCGATCCAATCATGGGCCGCTGAAAAAGTATATGACTCCCATACAAGAAGGGCAGCTTCCTTTGCTGCATGAAAGCAAGTTAACTGAAAAAGAGAAGATGGAAGAGGAGATGTTCCTTGGGCTCCGCAAAATTGCGGGGGTGTCAGTTTCTCATTTTGAAAACAAGTTTGGTATCTCTCCATTTTCCTTATTTAAAAAGCCGATTGAGGAAATGATTGGGAGAGAATTGCTCGTGGTAGAGGATAATGAATTCCTCCGACTGACAGCGCAGGGGAAACTTTTAGGAAACGAAGTGTTTCAAGCATTTTTGCTCACTGAAGAGAATGAATAACAGAGCGGTGTAATAAGTGCTCTGTCGTTGACATTAATCGCTGATTTTGATAATTTATTTATAGATTTAGCACTCCTGACAATCGAGTGCTAACAGAGGTGATCAACGATGTTAACCGATCGTCAACTTTTTATTTTGCAAATAATTATTGATGATTTCATTCGATCTGCACAGCCAGTTGGCTCCCGCAGCCTCGCGGAAAAAGAAGAAGTAACGTTTAGCTCAGCTACCATTCGCAATGATATGGCAGAGTTGGAGAATCTCGGTTTTATAGAGAAACCTCATACATCTTCAGGGCGTGTGCCGTCAGAAAAAGGATACCGTTATTATGTGGATCACTTGCTGCGGCCGAAAAAGTTGAACTATCAGGAAGTGGAAACAATCAATTCTATTTTTGTGGACCGCATCTATGAATTGGAGAAAGTTGTTCAGAAATCGGCAGAAATCCTATCGGAGCTGACAAACTATACGGCAATTGTGTTAGGGCCTGAGTTGAAAGATAATAAGCTAAAAAAACTGCAAATTGTGCCACTCGGCCAAGATACAGCAGTTGCGATTATTGTCACTGACACGGGTCATGTTGAAAATCGGACGTTCTCCTTGCCTGAACGAGTAGATGCTTCCGATATTGAAAAAATGGTCAACATACTAAATGAAAAGCTTATTGGTGTTCCGCTTTCTGAGCTCCATGATAGATTATATAAAGAAATTGTTGTGCTGCTGCGTCGGCATATTCGTAACCACGATGCATTATTATCTATGTTTGTAAAAGCAGTAGATTTGCATGCCAATGAAAAGCTTTTCTTCGGTGGGAAGACGAATATGTTGAATCAGCCAGAATTTCACGATGTAGAAAAAATTAGACTTGTGATGAACATGATTGATCAGGAAGAGGGAATATACCGACTGATCAGTGGTGTTCCAGCCGGTATTCAAGTGAAGATCGGAAAAGAAAATAAAAATGCTGCTATGCGGCATTGCAGTTTGATCACCGCTTCTTATTCTGTTGGAGATGAACCAGTTGGTACCATTGCTATTCTTGGTCCGACAAGAATGGAATATTCGCGTGTCATTAGTCTTGTAGACTTTTTAAGCCATGACATGACAAAAGCTTTAACAAATTTGTATCATAGTTAAAGAAAGTATGAAGCAGGCGGAAATTAGCGTGTTTATGCTAATTTCCTTCTCTTTATGCAAAAAGGCGGAATCGAACCGTCTATTCTTTAAAGGAGGTGAAACACGAATGGCAGAAGAGAAAGAACTGAAGAAAGAAGAAAAGCAAGAAATGGAACAACAGCCTTTAACAGAAGAAGCTCCTGTGCAAGCAGAGGATGCTCCAGCTGAGGAGGAACAATCTGCAGCAGACGCTTCTCTTGAAAAAATAAATGAGCTTGAGCAAAAACTTGAAGAAGCTGAAAACCGTTATTTGCGCTTGCTGGCTGATTTTGATAATTTTCGCCGCCGTGCACAACTAGACCGTGAAGCAAGTGAAAAATATCGTGCTCAAAGCTTAATTTCTGATCTTCTTCCGCTGCTGGACAATTTCGAACGCGCATTAAAGGTGGAAGCGACAAATGAACAGACCCAATCCGTACTCCAAGGAATGGGAATGGTGTATAACGGTCTGATTTCCGCGCTTGAAAAAGAAGGCGTCGAGGTGATTGAAGCAGTTGGCAAAGAATTTGACCCGAACTTTCATCAAGCTGTTATGACAGACAGCGATGACCAATACAGCCCTAATGAAGTGATTGAAGAGTTTCAAAAAGGGTATAGGCTGAAGGATCGCGTTATCCGTCCGTCGATGGTAAAAGTAAATCAGTAAACCAGTACATATTTTCAAAGGAGGCAAATCGCAAATGAGTAAAATAATTGGTATCGACTTAGGAACAACAAACTCATGTGTAGCGGTTCTCGAAGGTGGAGAACCAAAGGTTATTCCAAACCCGGAAGGTAACCGGACAACACCATCTGTTGTAGCATTCAAAAATGGTGAGCGCCAGGTAGGGGAAGTGGCTAAACGCCAAGCGATTACAAATCCTAATACAATTATTTCTATTAAGCGTTACATGGGAACAAACCATAAGGTTGAAGTAGAAGGAAAAGAATATTCTCCTCAAGAAATCTCAGCAATGATTTTACAATATTTAAAATCATATGCAGAGGATTATCTGGGAGAGAAAGTTGAAAAAGCTGTTATTACTGTTCCAGCTTACTTTAATGATGCCGAGCGCCAGGCAACAAAAGATGCGGGGAAAATTGCCGGTCTTGAAGTTGAGCGGATTATTAACGAGCCAACAGCAGCAGCTCTTGCTTATGGAATGGATAAAATGGATGAGGATCAAACCGTGCTTGTTTATGACTTGGGCGGCGGTACATTCGACGTATCGATTCTTGAGCTTGGTGACGGTGTATTTGAAGTTCGTTCGACTGCAGGTGATAACCGCCTTGGAGGAGACGACTTTGACCAAGTCATTATCGATTATTTAGTTCAAGAGTTCAAAAAAGAAAACGGCATTGACTTGTCAAAAGATAAAATGGCGATGCAGCGTCTAAAAGATGCAGCGGAGAAAGCGAAAAAAGACCTTTCAGGTGTTACTTCTACTCAAATTTCCCTGCCGTTCATTACAGCAGGCGAAGCAGGGCCACTTCACTTGGAATTAACGTTAACTCGTGCAAAATTTGATGAGCTATCAGCTGATTTAGTTGAGCGCACAATGGGACCTGTGCGTCAGGCGCTTTCTGATGCAGGCATTTCAGCATCTGAGCTTGACCGTGTTATCTTGGTTGGTGGATCTACTCGTATTCCTGCTGTTCAGGAAGCGATTAAGAAAGCAACAGGAAAAGAACCTCATAAAGGGGTCAACCCAGATGAAGTAGTGGCAATGGGAGCTGCCGTACAGGGCGGTGTATTAACTGGCGACGTTAAAGATGTTGTTCTTCTAGACGTTACACCACTTTCACTCGGAATTGAGACGATGGGCGGCGTATTTACTAAGTTAATTGAACGTAATACAACTATTCCAACATCTAAGTCCCAAGTGTTCTCAACGGCAGCGGACAATCAAACAGCGGTTGATATTCATGTTCTTCAAGGGGAACGCTCTATGGCTTCTGCCAACAAAACACTCGGTCGCTTCCAACTGACTGATATTCCGCCAGCACCACGTGGTATTCCGCAAATTGAAGTAACATTTGACATTGACAAGAACGGAATTGTAAATGTCAGTGCGAAAGATCTTGGCACCGGCAAAGAGCAGAATATTACTATTAAATCTTCTTCCGGCCTATCTGATGAAGAAATCGATCGCATGGTAAAAGAAGCGGAAGAAAATGCAGAAGCGGATAAGCAGCTGAAAGAAGAAGTAGAATTGAAGAACGAAGCCGATCAGCTCGTATTTACGACTGAAAAAACATTGAAAGAGCTGGAAGGCAAAGTAGATGCGGCTGAAGTAGAAAAAGCGGAAAAAGCAAAAGAGGAATTAAAAGCCGCGCTTGAGAAAAATGAATTGGAAGACATCCGCACGAAGAAAGAGGCGCTTTCAGAAATTGTGCAGAACTTATCAGTAAAATTATATGAAGAAGCAGCGAAACAGGCACAGCAAGCTCAAGGAGGAGAAGAGCAAGCATCTGGTCAAAAAGGCGATGATGTCGTTGACGCTGAGTTTGAAGAAGTAGACGATAAGAAATAATTGCCATACACGTCTGCCTTTCAGACATTGAAAAGTCAAAGTCAGGGGTTTCTTGACTTTGGCTTTTTTCAATGAATAATATTCACTATTGCTAAGCAATTATGTTAAAATAGCCTTTATGTGAAATGAATCGGGGAGTGGGCAATGATATGAGTAAACGAGATTATTATGAAGTGCTCGGCGTTGAAAAAGGCGCCTCAAAAGATGAAATAAAAAAAGCATACCGAAAGCTCTCTAAAAAATACCATCCGGATATTAACAAAGAAGCCGGTTCAGATGAAAAGTTCAAAGAAATAAAAGAAGCTTATGAAATATTAAGTGATGAACAAAAGAGAGCACAGTATGATCAGTTCGGCCATACAGATCCTAATCAGGGCTTTGGCGGACAGGATTTTGGCGGCTTCGGCGGCTTTGAAGATATTTTTAGTACATTCTTTGGCGGCGGTCGCAGAAGAGATCCAAATGCTCCGCGTCAGGGAGCTGATTTGCAATATACGATGACCATCAGTTTTGAAGAAGCGGTGTTTGGCAAAGAAACAGACATACAAATTCCAAAAGAAGAAACGTGCGACACTTGTAAGGGCACAGGTGCCAAACCAGGAACAACCCCTGAAACATGTAACCATTGCCATGGGACAGGAGAGCTGAATGTCGAGCAGAACACACCGTTCGGCCGCATTGTCAATCGCCGTGCGTGTCCTTATTGTCATGGCACAGGCAATATTATTAAAGAAAAATGCTCCACTTGCGGCGGTGATGGCGTAGTTACAAAGAATAAGAAGATCCATATTAAAATCCCGGCAGGCATCGATGATGGCCAGCAGCTTCGTGTAGCAGGCCAGGGAGAACCAGGGGTTAATGGTGGTCCGGCGGGCGACTTATTTATCGTTTTCCGTGTGCTCCCTCATGAATTGTTTGAACGGGAGGGGGATGACATTTACTGTGAGATCCCGATTACTTTTGTTCAATCCGCGCTTGGTGATGAAATTGAGGTGCCAACCATCCACGGCAAGGTTAAACTGAAGGTGCCAGCTGGCACGCAAACGGATACGAAATTCCGTCTGCGTGGAAAAGGGGTGCCGAATGTGCGTGGGTATGGCACGGGAGATCAACATATTCGAGTGAAAGTCATCACGCCAACAAAGCTCAGTGAAAAGCAGAAGCATTTGCTGCGTGAATTTGCTGAAGTAAGCGGAGAAGTGCTGGATGAACAGGAAAAGAGCTTTTTTGATAAAGTAAAACGTGCGTTAAAGCGCGACTAAATGAGAATGGAGCTGGCAAGACGTGAAGTGGTCTGAGATTAGTATTCAAACAACAAATGAAGCCGTGGAACCAATTTCAAACATTTTGCATGAAGCAGGTGCAAGCGGAGTTGTGATTGAAGATCCAGTTGAACTGATAAGGGAAAGGGAAGATCAGTTCGGTGAAATTTATGAGCTCAATCCTCATGATTACCCGGAAGAAGGCGTAGTTATTGTTAAAGCTTATTTGCCTGTCAACAGCTTTCTCTCTGAAACAGCGGAAGAAATAAAAGAATCCATTAAAAACTTGGCTAGTTATGACATTGATATTGGCCGCAATGAAGTAAAGATTACGGAAGTTTATGAAGAAGACTGGGCTACAGCCTGGAAACAATATTATAATCCGGTTAAAATCTCTGAAAAATTTACAATTGTGCCCACATGGGAGCAATATGAACGAGTCAGTACGGATGAGTTAATCATTGAACTTGATCCCGGCATGGCGTTCGGTACAGGTACACATCCGACAACTGTTATGTGTCTACAAGCATTGGAGCGTTATGTTAAAGCTGGAGATTATGTTGTAGATGTGGGCACTGGCTCAGGCGTGCTTAGTATTGGAGCCGCCCTGCTCCAGGCAAAGAGAGTTACGGCTCTTGATCTTGACGAAGTTGCTGTAGAAGCAGCAAAGGAAAACATTCAATTGAATCAAGTGGACGACATAGTAACCGTATTGAAAAACAACTTGCTTGACGGCATCGATGAACAGGCGGATGTCATTGTAGCGAACATACTTGCTGAAGTCATTCTTTCTTTTACGGGAGATGTAGCTAAAAAGGTAAAGCCGGGCGGCTACTTTATTTCGTCAGGAATTATCGGGCAAAAGAAAGAGCAGGTAAAAGAAGCTGTGCAAGCAGCTGGGTTTGATGTCGAAGAAACACTTTTGATGGAAGATTGGGTAGCCATTATTGCTAAAAAGAAATAGAAAATGGCATAAAACATATAGGCAAATTTGACCGGTCGGCCGTTTGGCCACGGCCTGAACGATATTTTTGCAGACGGGGTGACAACTGTGCAGCGATATTTTTTAAATGATAAGCCAGGAAATGATAAAAGAGTAACGATTGAGGGGGAAGACTTCTATCATTTAGCGCGCGTAATGCGTGCCAAGGAAGGAGACTGTGTATCTGTCGTTTTTCCGGATGGGGAGTCAGCGGTGGTGGAGCTTGAAGAACTTTCCACTGACCGTGCCCTTGCTTTTGTCGTAAAATGGCTGCATGATGAGAAAGAGCTGCCGGTTGCTATCACGATTGCGAGCGGCCTGCCGAAAGGGGATAAACTGGAACTCGTCATTCAAAAGGGAACCGAGCTTGGGGCAAGCAGGTTTGTCCCTTTTCATGCGGATCGCTCCATCGTTAAGTGGGATGAGAAAAAGGCAGCCAAAAAGACAGAACGCTGGGCAAAAATTGCCAAAGAAGCGGCTGAACAATCTCAGCGGAACCGCGTGCCGGAAGTAAATGTGCCGGTGGATTTTCAACAGTTAATTCGAATCGGACAAGAGTATTCGTTTAAATTATATGCATTTGAAGAAGAAAGCAAAAAAGGAGAGAAGACGGCGTTCCATCACCTGTTGAGCAACATGCAACAGGGGGATGAACTGCTAATTGTCTTTGGACCAGAAGGCGGAATATCAGAGCAAGAGGCAGAAGAGCTAAAGAGCAACGGATTTATCCCTTGTGGACTCGGTCCTCGTATTTTACGGACCGAAACAGCGCCTCTTTACGCCTTGTCTGCTATCTCCTACCATTTTGAACTAATGAGGTGATGACCATGCCTACAGTGGCATTCCAAACACTTGGATGTAAAGTAAATCATTATGAGACCGAAGCCATCTGGCAGCTGTTTAAGAGCCAGGGCTATGACCGTGTAGAATTTGAATCAACTTCTGATGTGTACGTCATTAATACGTGCACAGTAACTAATACAGGCGATAAAAAAAGCCGACAAGTCATCCGGCGTGCTGTCCGCAAAAATCCCGATGCAGTTATTTGTGTAACTGGCTGTTATGCCCAAACTTCTCCGGCGGAAATTATGGCTATTCCCGGAGTAGATATAGTCGTTGGGACGCAAGACCGCGTAAAGATGCTCGAGTACATTGAACAATATAAGAAAGAACGCCAGCCTATTAATGGTGTCGGCAATATTATGAAAAACCGAGTATATGAAGAACTCGATGTTCCGGCTTTCACAGATCGTACGCGCGCTTCTTTGAAAATCCAAGAAGGTTGCAACAATTTCTGTACATTTTGCATCATTCCATGGGCGCGTGGCTTAATGCGTTCCCGAGACCCGGAAGAGGTCATTCGCCAAGCTCAACAACTTGTGGATGCCGGCTACAAGGAAATCGTACTCACTGGTATTCATACTGGTGGTTATGGTTCGGATATGAAAGATTACAATTTAGCTATGCTGCTGACGGATTTAGAGGAGAAGGTAAAAGGCTTAAAGCGTATCCGCATTTCTTCGATTGAAGCGAGCCAGCTTACTGACGAAGTCATCGAAGTGATTGACCGCTCTAAAATTGTCGTTAGACATTTGCATGTACCGCTTCAATCCGGCTCAAATACAGTTTTAAAAAGAATGCGTCGTAAATACACGATGGAATTTTTCGCTGATCGCTTAAACCGTCTTAAAAAAGCTCTTCCTGGATTAGCTGTTACTTCAGATGTCATTGTCGGTTTTCCAGGTGAAACAGAAGAAGAGTTTATGGAAACATATAATTTTATTAAAGAGCACCAATTTTCCGAGCTTCATGTTTTCCCATACTCCAAGCGTACAGGTACGCCAGCAGCTCGCATGGATGATCAAATCGATGAAGAGGTCAAGAACGAACGTGTTCACCGTCTGATCGAGCTTTCTGACCAGCTCGCAAAAGAGTACGCTTCCCGTTTTGAAGGGGAAGTGCTGGAAGTCATCCCTGAAGAACCATTTAAAGAAGACGGAGCAGCAGAAGGATTGTACACAGGGTATACAGACAACTATTTAAAAGTTGTTTTTCCTGCAACAGAGGAAATGGTTGGTCAAATTGTGAAAGTGAAAATTACAAAAGCAGGTTATCCATTTAATGAAGGACAATTTGTTCGTGTGATGGATGAAGAGCTAGAGCCGACCGTTTAATATAAAATCAAAGCCTTTCATACAAATTATGTATGAAAGGCTTTTAATTTTCTTGAAAAAGGGTATGTTAAAAGGAAAATAAATAGAAAGCTATTAAAGAAACTCGCCATTTTGCTCATTCGATGGTACGATAGAAGAAGAGGTACGTACAACTTGTTGAAAAGGAGATTAGTCACTTGATAACAGATCAATTTGGGGATATAGCAAAAGCGATTGACCATACTTTACTAAAAGCAGAAACAACGAAAGAAGAAGTGAAGAAGCTTTGTGAAGAAGCAAGGGCTTATGAATTTGCGTCTGTGTGCATCAACCCTGTCTGGGTAGCGTATGCGGCCGAGCAGCTCAAAGATACGAAAGTTAAAGTATGTACAGTTATTGGGTTTCCACTAGGAGCTACAACAACAACCGTAAAAGCGTTTGAAACGAAAGAAGCCATCGAAAATGGAGCAACGGAAGTGGACATGGTTATCAACATCGGCGCGTTAAAAGCGGGAGATGACGAGACGGTTTTAAAAGACATCCAAGCGGTTACTGCTGCTGCGCGGGGAAAGGCTTTAACTAAAGTCATCATTGAAACGAGTTTGTTAACAGACGAGGAAAAAGAACGGGCTTGCCGTCTGTCTGTTGAGGCGGGAGCTGACTATGTGAAAACATCTACCGGTTTTTCTACAGGCGGAGCAACAGAAGAAGATGTCCGTCTCATGAGAAAAACAGTCGGTCCAGACGTTGGTGTAAAAGCTTCTGGAGGGGTGCGTAGTCAAGAAGATGCTGTTAACATGATTAAGGCAGGAGCCACAAGAATTGGGGCCAGTTCAGGTGTAAAAATTATTCAAGGATTAAAGGGAAATTCAGACTATTAAATTCCGAATAAACATATCGGTGGTTGAAAAGGAATTTCTTGACCGACATACTGGCTTGTATTATAATTATTTGGTACATGGAATTTCCGTTACGGAACATGTAATCGTAAGTGTTCGGAGGGAGGGAAAGAGATATGTCAAAAACAGTTGTTCGTAAAAACGAATCGCTTGAAGACGCTCTACGTCGGTTCAAACGTGCTGTTTCCAAAACTGGAACTTTACAAGAAGCAAGAAAACGTGAATTTTATGAAAAACCAAGCGTAAAGCGTAAAAAGAAATCAGAAGCGGCTAGAAAACGTAAGTTCTAATGAGAGAGAGGGTATTACTTTGAGTCTTCTCGAGCGTTTAAACGATGACATCAAGCAAGCGATGAAAAACAAAGAAAAAGAAAAATTAACTGTGATCCGCATGTTAAAAGCTTCCTTGCAGAATGAAGCTATTAAAGCAGGGAATGAAGGATTAACAGAAGATCAAGAGTTGGCAGTTCTTTCTCGTGAAGTGAAACAGCGCAAAGACTCCCTCCATGAATTTGAAAAGGCGGGGCGTGCTGACCTCGTTTCAAAAATTCAAACTGAACTGACTTACGTGAACTCATATATGCCAAAACAGCTTTCAGATGAAGAGCTAGAAGCAATTGTTCAGGAAACAATCGCTGAAGTAAATGCTTCCTCTAAAGCAGATATCGGCAAAGTAATGGGCGCTTTAATGCCGAAGATAAAAGGCCGGGCTGATGGCGGTCTCGTCAACAAGCTCGTTCAGCAAAAACTTTCATAAAAAAAGATGACAGGATTCTTCCTGTCATCTTTTTTTGTCGTTATTTATAGCAGATAGTAATCTACTTAAAACAGATGGTGAGTTTGTCTTTTGCCTCCTCACACGCCTTCTGCTTTTTCCCTTGCTCAGCTACAGCGTCTAGCTTGCACAGCGGTTTCGGTCTCTCAAGGCCGCCTCCTTGTCGATCCCTCCAACCTCCTATCGGGCTAATCAGGCTGCTTCCGCTTTTCTCTTGTCTAGCTGCAGCAGCCAGCCCGCACGGTGGTTTCGGTCTCTCGATCGGAGTCAAAGAGCCGCCTCCTTGTCGATCCCTCCAACCCCCTATCGGGCTAATCAGGCTGCTTCCGCTTTTCTTGTTATATTTTTGAAACTTTTCCTTTACACTATACGTATAGAAGAAAAAGGAATCCTTGAGGGGGGTGAGTTTGATAAGAAAGTGGTCTGCTTTATTGTTTGGCTTGTTGCTCTTTTTTACAGGACTGAGCTTTCCGGTTTTTTCGCAGAATAAGGAGAAGCCTGTATATGTGGTACCTGTTCATCATGAAGTAGAAAAAGGGCTGTATGCCTTTATGAAGCGTTCGTTTCAAGAGGCGGAGGAAAATGGAGCTCAATTAATTGTTCTTGATATTCACACACCGGGCGGGGCGGTGGATGCAGCCGGGGAAATTGGCAAGCTTTTAGATGAGACAGATACGCGAACCGTCGCTTTTATTAACGACCGAGCATTATCGGCAGGAGCTTTTATCTCTCTGCATACGGACGCGATTTACATGGTGCCTAATGCTCAAATGGGGGCAGCTGCCGTCATTGATGAGCAGGGCAATATGGCTGATAAGAAAGCACAAAGCTACTGGCGCTCTGCTATGAAAAGTGCTGCACAAACGAACGGTCTTGATCCTAAATATGCAATTGCTATGGCAGATCCGGATATAGATTTGCCGCAATATGGTGCTGAAAAAGGCAAACTATTAACCTTTTCATCAAAGGAAGCACTGGAAACTGGCTACTCCAAAGCGACTGTCAGTCAATTGAAGGAAGTTTTGCAGCATGAAAAGGCAGTGGAAGCTCCGGTAGTGGAAGTAAAAGAAAGCTGGGCGGAAAAGGTAGCCCGCTTTGTGACGAATCCCATCATCGTTCCTATTTTACTAACACTAGCCAGCTTAGGTCTGGTTCTTGAGTTATATTCACCTGGCTTTGGCTTGCCGGGTTCCATCGGTCTTGCTTCTTTGTTGTTATTCTTCTACGGCCACCTGGTTGCTGGCCTTGCAGGATACGAGTCTTTGCTTTTATTTATTATTGGAGCGCTTCTCGTTATAGCTGAGCTTTTTCTTCCGGGCGGGATTGCTGGCATATTGGGGATATCTGCAGTAGCTGCAAGTATTTTGCTTGCTGGGGATAATGTAAAATGGATGGGACTGTCTCTGGTGATTGCTATGGTCATCTCTATAACGGTTATGATTTTAATGGTAAAGGTGTTTGGTAAAAAGATGAAATTTTTCAAAAAAATCATTTTAACGGATTCTACGAGCACGGAAAGCGGATATGTATCAAATGTGAACCGGTCAGAGCTTCTTGGCAAAACCGGTGTTACAAAAACGCCTTTTCGGCCAGCAGGTACAGTTATTATCAATAATGAGAGAATAGATGCTGTTAGCGAGGGCGGCTTCATTGAAGCAGAAAAAGAAGTAACCGTAGTAAAAGTGGAAGGAGCACGAATTGTCGTGCGGGAAACTGAATAATAAGGGGGCAGAATAATGGATCTTAGCTTTGCATTTATTATTGCAGCAGTTATCATTGGCATTATCATTTTATCGGTGTTTTTTACATTTGTTCCTGTTATGCTGTGGATTTCAGCCTTAGCAGCGGGAGTAAGAGTTAGTATTTTTACACTCGTGGGGATGAGGCTTCGCCGGGTTATCCCAAGTCGTGTGGTCAATCCAATGATTAAAGCGTCAAAAGCAGGACTCAATGTTACAACGAATCAATTGGAAAGTCATTACTTAGCTGGAGGAAATGTTGACCGAGTAGTAAATGCCTTAATCGCTGCACAGCGGGCCAACATCGAATTGTCTTTTGAAAGATGTGCGGCAATCGATCTCGCGGGCCGTGATGTACTTGAAGCTGTACAGATGAGTGTTAACCCAAAGGTAATTGAAACTCCGTTTATCGCCGGTGTGGCGATGGATGGGATTGAAGTAAAGGCGAAAGCACGTATTACGGTTCGGGCTAATATTGAGCGGCTCGTTGGGGGAGCTGGAGAGGAGACAGTCGTGGCCCGTGTCGGAGAGGGGATTGTATCGACGATCGGATCCAGTGACAACCATAAAAAAGTTCTTGAGAACCCGGATATGATTTCTCAAACAGTTTTAAGCAAAGGGTTGGATGCGGGAACGGCGTTTGAGATTTTGTCCATTGATATTGCCGATGTAGATATCGGTAAAAATATCGGAGCTGAGCTGCAGAGAGAGCAAGCGGAAGCAGATAAGAATATTGCTCAAGCAAAGGCAGAAGAACGCCGTGCGATGGCTGTGGCGAACGAGCAGGAAATGAAAGCCCGGGTACAGGAAATGAGAGCTAAGGTAGTAGAAGCCGAGGCGGATGTGCCACTAGCTATGGCCGAAGCCCTGCGAACAGGCAATATTGGTGTGATGGATTATATGAACTACAAAAACATTGATGCAGATACAGGCATGAGAGGATCAATTGGCAAAATGGCCGGCGGTAACAAAGATGGAAAAGATCAAGGTCAGTAAAGCCTGTTTTTAAAGGAGGTCCGTAATGGAATCCATTATTATAGCTATCATTATCGGAGTCATCTCGGTTGTGACTAACCGGTTAAAGGGTGAAAAAAAAGAGGAGAAAAAAACGGCAACACAACCGAAACATACAGATTCTCCTTCTGCCACCGATATTTTTACACAGGTAAAAAAGGCGAGTCAGCCTCGTGAAACAAATCGTCCGGAAATAAAAGAAAAGTATGAAGAAATAAGAAAAAAAACCGTCCGCAGCGAAAGAACGGACGGCCGTCTCCGCCGCTTTCAGGAGGAAAATAAAAGAGAAACAGTCTCCGCTGAACCTCACTTTGAAGCGGAAGCCGATGATTTAGTAAAAGGAATCATTTTAGCAGAGATCTTAGCTCCGCCTAAAGCGCTGAGGCGGAAATAAACTGACATGTTCCCCCTTCTCCTTTCATACATTTGAAAGGAGAGGGGGGTTCTTTTTTTATGACAAAAAAGTGGGGAGAGCAAATGAAGAGCTGGCTGACAAAATCGCTGAATCTACCCGAAGATGTCATGATGGACCTTCCCCGGATCACGATGATCGGTCAGCTTCATATCTATATTGAAAATCATAGAGGACTGCTTGCTTTCTCTGATAAAGAAGTAAGATTAATGCTGACGAAGGGGCAACTGTTAATTAAAGGACAGTCATTTACGATTAAAACTATTTTGCCGGAAGAAATATTAATTGAAGGAAAAATCGAAAAGCTCGTTTATTTGGATGGGTAAGGGGGAAAAAGCTTGAACAATCAGTGGCTTGCTTTTTTTCAAGGAATCATTTTTGTAAAGGTGCAAGGGCAAGGAGCAGAACGTTTTATTAATCGCTTAATTCGTTCCCGCGTTCCCATTTGGAATGTAAGCAGACAAAGTGAACAGGCTGTTTCATTTTCCTGTTCACTTCAGCATATTCACAAGGTGAGAAGGGCCGCACGTACATTCGAAGGGGACATATACTTTTATAGGGGAGAGGGCTTCCCTTTTTTGCTGAAAAGGCTGTGGAAAAGTTCAGGGTTTTTAATTGGAGCGATTGCCTTTCTTGTTGTTATTTTATTATTATCGAACGTTGTCTGGCGGATAGATATTCGTGGAGCCAGCCCGAAAATGGAACACCAAATCCGTAAAGAGCTGGCTGACATTGGTATTGAGAAAGGCCGGTTTATCTTTAGCATGGATGATCCAGAAACGGTCCAGCACAAACTATTGAACCGTATCGAAGGAGTAACATGGATCGGTGTAGAAGTGAAAGGCAGCACGTTTCATTTCCGGGTCGTAGAAAAAAATGCCCCCAAGGAAAAGAAGTGGAATGGCCCTCAGCATCTCGTCGCGGCAAAAGAAGCGGTTATAGTAAAGTTGTTTGTGAAAAAGGGACAGGCTGCTGTAAAAAGAGATCAGTTTGTTCATAAAGGCCAACTACTTGTTTCTGGACTAATCGGCACAGAAGAGAAATTAAAAGAGGTAGCTGCTGATGGGGAGGTGTTTGGGGAAACCTGGTACAAAACTACAGTAGAAATGCCTATAGAAACTGAGTTTCAAGTGCTGACCGGACAGCAGGTGAAAAAGCATATGCTTCAAGTAGATACCTTTAGATTCCCTATATGGGGATTTAAAAATCATTCTTTTGCTAATCATAAGGAGGACGAGCAAGTGCACTCTGTTTCCTTCCTTGGAATGAAATTACCGGTCAGCTATGTAGAAAAAACATACTATGAAAGCAGACGAACGAGCCGTTCTTATACAGAAAAGGAAGCGGAGATTCGTGCTCGGGAAATTGCACGAAGGGATCTAGAGGCAAAACTTCCTGAGAAAGCAGAGATTCATGGTGAAAAAATTTTGCAGAGACAGTTTACGAATGGTAAAGTTAAATTATCTATACACTTCCAAGTACTAGAAAATATAGCCGTAGCCAAACCAATCACTCAAGGAGACCAAAAGAATGCCAGAAGAAAAAAACATAATGAATATCCAACTCGAGAATCCGAATGAGGCAGCAGCATTATTCGGTGTATCGGATAAAAATCTGACTATTTTAGAGGAAGAATTTGATGTATCTCTTATAACAAGAGGGGAGACGCTTCACATAGCTGGTGCAGAAGCAAACACCGCATTAGTCAGAGAAATTATCTACCGCTTGCTCCTTATTATTCGCAAAGGCATCAATATTGGAGAGCGGGATATTATGAACGCTGTGCAAATGGGGAAAAATGGGACGATTGAATACCTAGATGAGTTATATGACCAGGAAATCACTAAGAATGCGAAAGGAAAACCTATTCGAATCAAAACGCTTGGCCAGCAGGAGTATGTAACAGCGATCCGTAGGCAGGATCTTGTATTCGGCATTGGCCCGGCAGGTACGGGAAAAACTTATTTGGCGGTAGTTATGGCAGTCCATGCATTAAAAACCGGGCAGGTTAAACGAATTGTACTCACAAGGCCAGCAGTAGAAGCAGGAGAAAGCCTCGGGTTTTTGCCTGGGGACTTAAAGGAAAAAGTAGACCCATATCTACGACCGCTTTATGATGCTCTCCATGACGTATTGGGTACAGAGCAAACGCAGCGGCTCATTGAGCGGGGAACAATTGAAGTAGCGCCACTTGCCTATATGCGTGGCCGAACGCTTGACGATGCATTCGTTATTTTAGATGAAGCCCAAAATACAACGAAAGCCCAAATGAAAATGTTTTTAACGCGGCTTGGCTTTGGGTCAAAAATGGTCATTACCGGCGATCGAACACAAATTGACTTGCCGAAAGGAGCACAATCAGGGCTCGTTTCAGCAGAGCAGATTTTGAATCGAGTGCCCTCTATTTCTTTCGTTCACCTGGAACAAAGCGATGTCGTTCGTCATCCGCTCGTTGCCCGTATTATCCAAGCTTATGAAGAACTTGAGAATTGACAGGCAGTCTGAGGGCTGGCTGTTTTTCTTTTCCTAGAGCCGCACATGATTTTTTCGGAGAAACCTGTTATGATTTTACGTACAAGAGAGTGATACTCACCAAAAATACAATGATCACTCTGTCCATTGGCAGATGGAATGTTAAGTAAAGAATGGAGGAAAGAGATGAGTCTGATTATAGATATGGTGGATGAAACGGAAGAGTTAAAGGCAGAGGCTTTCCAACTCGTCGAGGCATTGTTAGAATTAACAGCCGAGAAGGAAGCGGTAGCAGAAGACAGTGAGGTCTCAATAACTTTTACGAATAATCCGAGAATCCAGGAGATTAATCGTGAATACCGTGGGAAAGATACACCAACAGATGTTATTTCTTTTGCATTAGAAGAGATGGGGGAAGAGGAAATAGAAATCAGTGGAGCGGAAGGCTTGCCGCGGGTGTTAGGAGATATTGTTATCTCTGTCGAGCGGGCAAAAGAACAAGCGGTTGAATATGGGCACAGTTTTGAAAGAGAGCTGGGCTTTTTGGCAGTCCACGGGCTTCTCCATCTGCTTGGCTATGACCATATGACTGAGGAAGAAGAAAAGGTTATGTTTCAAAAGCAGAAGGAAATTTTAAATGAATACGGATTACAGCGGTAGAAAAAACTTTCAGTGGAAACGGTTCCTATCTTCTTTTCGGTTTGCGTTGAACGGCTTGCGCATTGCACTAAAAGAACCTAATTTCCGGTTCCATTTAACCGCTGCAGCAGCCGTCGTAGCCGCAGGTTTTTTTTTCGCATTGTCGCCGATAGAGTGGTTATTCATTCTAGTTATGATCTTTGGGGTGCTGACGCTTGAGGTAATCAATACAGCGATAGAGAAAACAGTTGATTTAGTAACGAAAGATTATCAGCTGCTGGCAAAACAAGCGAAAGATTTAGCTGCAGGAGCTGTTTTGCTGTTTTCCCTCCTCGCGGTGTTAGTAGGGATGATCATTTTTCTGCCAAAGGCATTGGAGTTGCTTTAGATAATTTAAACTTTTCTGAAAATTTGTTGCTAAATGGATTACAATTAAGCTATTTTATATTAAAATAGAAAGTGAAGGAGCATAAAAATTGAAACGAGAACAGTTAATTAAGGAAGCGGCAGTCGCAAGAGAGAATGCCTATGTTCCTTATTCAAAATTCAAAGTAGGAGCGGCACTTTTGACGAAGGATGGCAAAGTCTTTCGCGGATGCAATATCGAAAACGCTGCCTACAGCATGTGTAATTGCGCAGAAAGAACAGCTTTGTTTAAAGCGTGGTCAGAAGGGGAAAAAGAATTTACAGCGCTTGCGGTTATCGCTGATACGGAGCGTCCGGTGTCTCCGTGTGGTGCTTGCCGTCAGGTGATCTCCGAGCTTTGCAGTCCTGATATGAAAGTAATCTTGACAAACTTGCAGGGTGCTGTGCAGGAAACAACAGTTAGAGAATTATTGCCAGGAGCATTTTCACCGGAGGATCTACATGAATAAAAACGAAACGAACTCAACATATAAATCAGGCTTTATTTCAATCATTGGTCGTCCAAATGTAGGGAAGTCTACTTTCTTAAACAGGGTGATTGGCCAAAAAATCGCTATCATGAGTGATAAGCCGCAGACGACGAGGAACAAAGTCCAAGGTGTTTACACAAAAGAGGATGCCCAAATGATTTTTATCGATACTCCAGGCATTCATAAACCAAAGCACAAGCTTGGAGATTTCATGATGAAAGTGGCTGTTAATACGTTGAAGGAAGTTGACCTTGTGCTTTTTATGGTCAATGCCGAGGAAGGTTACGGCCGTGGTGATGAATTTATTATTGAAAAGTTAAAAGGGATTCACACACCAGTTTTTCTTGTTGTTAATAAAATTGACCGAGTGCATCCGGACCGGCTGCTGGAGTTGATTGATCAGTACAAAAGTTTGCATGCGTTTGCGGAGATCATTCCAATCTCTGCTCTCGAAGGAAATAACGTAGAGCGTCTTCTTGGTCAGATTGAGGAAAATCTTCCTGCTGGGCCGCAGTACTATCCGGCTGATCAGGTAACCGACCATCCAGAACGCTTTATTGTATCAGAGTTGATTCGGGAAAAAGTGCTGCATTTGACGAGAGAAGAAGTGCCGCATTCTATTGCGGTTGTGATTGACAAAATGGAGCGCCGCGGGGATAAAGAAATTATTAATGTCATGGCTACCATTATTGTAGAGCGAGATTCGCAAAAAGGAATCGTTATTGGCAAGCGAGGAGCCTTACTAAAGGAAATTGGCCAGCGAGCACGACAGGATATTGAACACTTACTCGGATCCCAAGTATTTTTGGAGCTGTGGGTGAAAGTACAGAAAGATTGGCGCAATAAAGCGTCTAATCTTCGCGATTTTGGATTCCGTGAGGATGAATATTAATCAGTGGATAATTAGAAATTTTTGCTCCTCATAATCAAAAGGTAATCGGTGAAGCTATTAAGGAAGCCAAGGGTAAATGCCAGTTTCAATTAAGAAAGGCGGGAAAAAGCATGTTGGATTTTACGTGGAAAGTCTTTTCTGAGACAGGAAGTGTTGAAATGTACCTTCTATATAAGGAGATTGAAAAAGGCGGCAAGTATCCCCCGTTTGAACAAGAGCAGCAATTGGCTAGTCCCGACTTCCCGGTTGCCGGAATGACGAATTGAGGAGGACGAAAGGACGGCCTTCTCATGCTTCAAAAGATTGAAGGGATCGTAATTCGAACATCCGATTATGGAGAAACCAATAAAGTAGTAACGATTTTTACACGGGAGAAAGGAAAAATTGCTTTCATGGCGCGAGGAGCTAAAAAGCCTAACAGCCGTCTTTCTGCCGTTACTCAGCCATTTACACACGGCAGTTTTTTAGTTCAGTCAGGTAGCGGACTTGGCACGCTGCAGCAAGGTGAGATGCTTTCATCCATGAGGCATATCCGTGAGGACTTGATCATGTCTGCGCATGCTGCTTACATGGCTGAACTGCTTGATAAAAGCACGGAAGAAAAGAAGCCGAATCCATATCTATATGAACTCTTTGAGCAGTGTCTTCACTATTTGAATGAGGGGTATGACGCGGAGATTTTAACGGCTATTTTCGAAATGAAAATGTTGCAAGTCATCGGCCTGCGTCCCGAGCTATCCAGCTGTGTTAATTGTGGGAGCCGGGACGGCCGATTTGCTTTTTCTATCCGAGAAAACGGTTTTCTATGCCATCGCTGCTTTAAAATCGATCCTTATTTATTGCCGTTATCACAGGCCGCTATTAAGCTTTTACGGTTATTTTATTTTTTCGATTTGAACAGGCTGGGTAATATTAATGTCAAGGAAGAGACGAAGAAAGAATTGCGAACGGCCATTTCTCTTTACTATGATGAATATTCTGGTATTTATTTAAAATCACGCAGGTTTCTTGATCAAATGGAGAGAATGCAGTCTTTTCTACATAAAGAGCAAGAAGAGGATTGACAAATTGTCTGTTTTCGATTAAGTTTTTTATATTCAATTGAAATCAATAATTAGCTGCAGTGAAGGAATAGAGTACATGGTTTCCTCTTTTACAAGCGAACCCGGGATGGTGAAAGCCGGGGAAAGAGCATCATGGAAAGGCGGTCTGGAGCAGCGCTTTGGAAAAGAGGCCGTAAGTTACGGCAAATAGGGTGGAACCGCGGGTAACTCTCGTCCCTATGTACAATTATGTGCATAGGGACGAGAGTTTTTTATTTGTCAAAGAAGCAAGCAAGCGCTTTTAGTAAGAGCGTTGAAAGCTGCTAATCACCAACTACAGAAAGAGAGGCATAGCTATGAATATTCAAGAAATGATTCTAACCTTGCAAAAACATTGGTCCGATCATGGCTGTATTTTAATGCAGGCTTATGATGTCGAAAAAGGAGCCGGTACGATGAGTCCGTATACTTTTTTACGCGCGATTGGTCCGGAACCGTGGAACGTTGCCTATGTGGAACCGAGCAGACGTCCGGCAGATGGTCGTTACGGGGAAAATCCGAATCGTCTGTATCAACATCATCAGTTCCAAGTTATTATGAAACCTTCACCGGATAACATCCAAGAAATGTATTTGGATTCTTTAAGAGCTCTTGGTATTGAGCCGCTTGATCATGATATCCGTTTTGTGGAAGATAACTGGGAAAACCCATCCCTTGGTTGTGCAGGACTCGGTTGGGAAGTATGGCTGGACGGCATGGAAATCACGCAATTTACGTATTTTCAACAAGTCGGCGGTCTGGAGTGTAAGCCGGTTTCCGTGGAGATTACATATGGGATCGAGCGGCTTGCATCTTATATTCAAGAAAAAGAAAATGTCTTCGATTTGGAGTGGACGGAAGGTTTTACTGTAAGAGATATTTTTTATCAGCCTGAATACGAGCATTCGAAATACACATTTGAAACGTCAGACGCTGATATGTTATTTAATCTATTTACTATTTATGAAAAAGAAGCAAAGCGCCAAATGGATGAAGGGTTGGTTCATCCTGCTTATGATTACGTTTTAAAATGCTCTCACGTTTTTAATGTCCTTGATGCCAAGGGAGCCATTTCAGTAACAGAGAGAACAGCTTATCTTGGACGCATGCGCAGTATGGCAAGACAAATCGCCAAAACATTCTATGAAGAGCGTGAGAAACTAGGATTCCCAATGTTAAAAAAGAAAGGAGAGGCGGAATATGAATAAGAGAGATATATTATTAGAAGTTGGCTTGGAGGAAATGCCAGCCCGCTTTGTAACTGATTCGATGAATCAGCTTGGCAGCAAAGTGGAAGAATTTCTTCAGGAGCAGAAAGTCGCCTATGAAGGCATCAAGCTTTATTCAACGCCGCGCCGCTTGGCAGTTTTAGTCGAAGGCGCAGCAGAAGCGCAAGAAGACATTGAAGAAGAAGCGAAAGGGCCGGCAAAGAAGATTGCTCTTCAAGAAGACGGTTCCTGGTCAAAGGCAGCGATGGGGTTTACGCGCGGACAGGGAGTTACCGTTGAAGATATTTATTTTAAAGAAATCAATGGCATAGAATATGTTCATGTTAATAAATTTATTAAGGGCCAACCGACGATCGATTTACTGCCAAAACTGCGCGAGATCATTTTAGGTCTTCATTTTGGGAAAAATATGCGCTGGGCTAATAATGATCTTCGATATATTCGACCGATCAAGTGGATTGTTGCTTTATTTGGCTCAGAAATTATCCCTTTTCAAATTACGAATGTATCGACTGGCCGGATAACGAAAGGACATCGTTTCTTAGGTGATTCAGTTACAATTACCATTCCAGCTGAATATGAAGAGCAACTGAGAAATCAGTTCGTTATTGCTGATCCGGCTGAACGAAAAGCGATGATTCGCCACCAGCTTTCTCAGTTAGAACAAGAAAAGTCATGGGTCATTCCAGTCGATGAAGAGTTATTGGAAGAAGTGAATAACTTAGTGGAGTATCCGACTGCTTTATCGGGTTCATTCAATGAGGATTTTCTTGAGTTGCCTGAAGAAGTGCTCATTACTTCGATGAAAGAGCATCAGCGGTACTTTCCGGTAAAAGATCAGAAGGGAACATTGCTCCCTCACTTTGTTACTGTTCGAAATGGAGACAGCCGCTCACTTGATACGGTAGCACGTGGAAACGAAAAAGTTTTAAGAGCTCGTCTCGCCGATGCTGACTTTTTCTATAAAGAAGATCAAAGCAAGGATATTGATTTCTTTTTAAGTAAACTTCAAGCGATTGTGTACCATGAAAAAATTGGCACACTGGCTGAAAAAGTAAAACGGATTCGCCGATTAGCTGCTAAGCTAAGTGAATTAACGGGAGCTTCTGAAGAAGAGCAAGAAAAAGTAGACCGTGCCGCGGAAATATGTAAATTTGATCTAGTTACGCAAATGGTTTATGAATTCCCGGAGCTGCAGGGAATTATGGGCGAAAAATATGCCGAGCAAAAAGGAGAAAATCCAGAAGTTGCCCGAGCTGTCAACGAGCATTACGAGCCGCGGCATGCCGATGATAAAGCACCGGAAACGTTCACTGGCGCCGTTGTTAGTCTAGCGGATAAATTAGATACGATCGTGTCCTGCTTTGCGGTCGATATTATTCCAACCGGTTCTCAGGACCCTTATGCCTTGAGAAGACAGGCAGCGGGGATTGTTCTGATTTTAGAGGAAAAGCATTGGGGCGTTTCTCTTGAGACGGTTCTACAAATAGCTATCAGTGTAGTGAAAGAGGATCATATTGGCGAAAAAACAGCTGACTTACTCTTGGAAGAGTTAGTTGCTTTCTTTAAGCTTCGCATTAAACATAGCCTGCAAGCAAGAGACGTCCGCTATGACTTAATTGATGCGGTACTTGCGGGGGCTGTCGGTTCTTTGCCTTCTCTTTTTGCAAAGGCAGTTGTATTAATGGCACACAAAGAAGAAGATGGCTTTAAAGAAACGGCAGAAGCGCTTAGCCGTGTGGTCAACATTGCTAAGAAGGCTGAGGAACATGGAGCGGTCGATGAACAACGTTTTGTGAACGAGGAAGAGAAAGTGTTGCATAGAGAATTTCTTCGTGTCCAGCTTGGACTGCAAGAGTCACAGACAGCTGAGCAGCAATTTGCTCTGCTTGAAAGCTTAAAGGCACCAATTGAACAATATTTTGATCACACAATGGTCATGGCAGAAGAGACAGATGTAAGAGAGAATCGCTTAAATCAAATGAGAGAGCTCTCGAATCTCATTTTGACATTCGCTGATTTCAATAAAATCTTAGTGAAGTAAAGGCCCTGCTGTTTTCCTGCTTCAATTGATCATTCATCTATACCAGCGCAAAACACAGCAGCCGCATGAAACTTTTCTTTTCATTCGGGTTAAATAGTATATAATATTTATTATATGGTATAACACTTTTAAAAACTGAAGCACAGACGCTTGCATACTCGGTTGTAAAGATCAAAGGGGTAATTGAGCCGTTGGTGTCTGTGCTGCTATTGCGCATTAGGTGGTGAGGGAGATCGAACTTAATAATCGTCAGGAAAAAATCTTGAAAATTGTTAAAGAAAATGAGCCAATTACTGGTGAGAATATAGCTGAACGATTAAACTTAACGAGAGCAACATTGCGACCGGATTTAGCCATTCTAACAATGGCGGGTTTTTTGGATGCAAGGCCTCGTGTCGGCTATTTTTATACAGGTAAATCTGGTACTCAGCTTCTTACAGAAAATTTAATGAAAATATATGTGAAAGACTATCAGGCAGTACCTGTTGTCGTACGCGAAAATGTATCTGTGTATGATGCCATCGTTACGATGTTTTTAGAGGATGTCGGCACGCTGTTTGTAGTGGATGAAAACAGCCATTTAGCCGGTGTACTGTCGCGAAAAGATTTGCTGCGAGCAAGCATTGGCAAGCAGGAATTAAATGCTATTCCAGTCAATATTATTATGACAAGAATGCCAAATATTACTGTGTGTGAAAGAGATGACTTGCTTGTTGATGTGGCTAAGAACTTAATCGAAAGACAAATAGATGCAGTGCCGGTTGTCAAAAAATCAGCTACAGGCTATGAAGTAATCGGACGCATTACAAAAACAAATATTGCCAAAGCATTTGTCTCATTGGCAGATGACGAGTGATGCAGCTAGGAAAGGAGGTTCTATTTTTTGCTGAATGACCCAATCATCTACATCGTTTCTGATTCAGTAGGCGAGACAGCAGAGCTTGTAACGAAAGCGGCTGTCAGCCAGTTTAATGGATCGCATGCTGTAATTAAACGATTTCCCTATGTCGAGGACTTATCCACTATCGATGAAGTAATCGACTTAGCCAAGATTGAGCGAGGGATTATTGTATATACGCTCGTAAAACCGGAAATCAGAACCTATATGAAGCAGCAGGCCCAAAAAGAGAAGATTGTTATTTTTGATTTGATTGGTCCGCTGATGGATGAGCTTGAATCTTTATATGGACACCAGCCTTTAATGGAACCGGGACTTGTAAGAAAATTGGATGAAGAGTATTTCAAAAAAGTAGAAGCGATTGAATTTGCAGTGAAATACGATGACGGCCGTGATCCGCGTGGTTTATTGAAGGCGGACGTTATTTTAATCGGAGTGTCACGAACATCAAAAACACCGCTCTCTCAATATCTTGCTCATAAGCGGTTGAAAGTAGCCAATGTCCCTCTTGTGCCGGAGGTGGATCCTCCAGAGGAGCTATTTGATCTTCCATCAGATAAATGTTTTGGCTTAAAGATTAGCCCTGACAAACTAAACCAAATCCGAAAGGAACGGTTAATTTCACTTGGTTTGAATGACAGTGCAAGTTACGCTGATCTTGAGCGAATTAAAGCAGAAATTTCTTATTCTGAAAAGATCATGAATCGCATTGGTTGTGAAGTGATCGATGTAACGAATAAAGCGGTGGAAGAAACAGCTAACATTATTTTGAGCAGGCTTGGCAAACGGAAATAGACGTTATTTACTGCAGCTCCTTCTTTCTTTTACAAGCTGAAATTGAATTGAAGGGTCGCGGTTTATACGGAAATCGAGAAAAGGAGGCTTTTCATTTTTAGAAGAGCTTCTTTTTCTTTAACCTGTGAAAAATCAATGGTTTTTTTGAATGAAATGTACTATAATAAAAAATTGTGATAAAAATGTATTTAAAAAAGGTTTAACACCTAAGGTAAAGGAATAAACTAATTGTATGCCACTTGGAAGGATATTTGCCGGACGGCAGATTATTGTTCGTTTTTTTTATGTTATTTCTCATTTGAGAAGGATTCTAATCAAGATTGTAGAATTATAATGCATAGGGCAAGAGAAATATGAAGGGATTTGTCGATTCTCTCTCTTATGCCGGATTGGAAATAACTAGGCACTAACAAAGGATCAGGCTGAGTGTTGCAGGCAAAGCAGCTTAGGAAAAGCAAATAATAGAAAAAGCTGCAGGAAATTTAGTTTTTTTATCGAACAATAGTATAGCTGGTGATGTATGTGACAGGAAAAATTCCTGAGGAAACCATTCAACAAATCAAGCAGTCACTGGACATTACTGAAGTAATCGGTGATTACGTTCAGTTGAAAAAACAAGGAAGAAACTTCTTCGGACTATGTCCATTTCACGGAGAAAATTCACCGTCTTTCTCTGTATCCCCCGATAAGCAAATATATCATTGTTTCGGGTGCGGAGCTGGAGGAAATGTTTTTTCTTTTTTAATGGAAATAGAAAATATCTCTTTCCAGGAAGCAGTTAGCAAGCTGGCTGCCCGTACAGGAGTAGCACTTGATCCTGCGCTTACAGGTGATAATCGCAACCGATCCTTTTCTGAAGAGCACGATCAGATAATAAAGGCTCATGAGTTATTGGCAAAATTCTATCATCATTTGCTAATGAATACAACAGAAGGCCAGGAAGCATTAGACTATCTGGAGAAGCGAGGGTTTTCAAAGGAACAATTGGAAACATTTCAAATCGGCTGGTCGCTTCCAAATTGGGATTTCACCGTTAAATTTCTTCAAAAGCGCGGATTTACTTCTGAATGGATGGAAAAAGCAGGTCTCATTATCCGAAGAGAGGAGGATGGAACCTACTTTGATCGCTTTCGCGGTCGAATTATGTTTCCTCTTCACGATGAGAAAGGAAAAGTGGTTGCTTTTTCTGGCCGGTCTCTTCATGATGAAAAGCCCAAATATTTAAATAGCCCGGAAACGCCTATTTTTAATAAAAGCCGCCTCTTGTATAATTTTCATCGAGCACGGCCAGCTATTCGTAAGCAACATTATGCGGTTCTCTTTGAAGGATTTGCAGATGTAATTGCTGCTGCAAGTGCTGGGATAGAAACAGGAATTGCGACAATGGGGACGTCATTGACTGATGCCCATATCCAGCAGATCAGGCGAACGGCCGATCAGGTTATTATTTGCTTTGATGGTGACTCGGCGGGAATACAGGCTGCTTTCCGTGCTTCTAATTTACTAAGTGATAGTGGCTGTGATATTAAAGTCGCTCTCATTCCAGATAAAATGGATCCGGATGATTATATAAAAACACATGGCGCCGAGAAATTTCGGAATAACGTCATCGACACAGCTATGACCTTAACTGCCTTCAAAATGGAATACTACAAGCAAGGGAAGAATCTACAGGATGAAGGACAAAAGCTGCGTTATATCGAAGAAGTAGTAGCGGAAATTTCTAAATTAAAAAAAGCGGTAGAGCGCGATTATTATTTAAGACAGATCGCCGAGCAATTCTCGCTTTCACTTGAGGCACTAAAGCAACAGGAAAAACAGCTTTTCTTTAAGGAAAGGAAGAAGCATTCTTCAAACGAGCGGACGTTTCAGCAAGCGCCAGCTTTACAAGCGTCTGTAAAGTTGTATCCTGCGTTTCAAACTGCAGAGCGGAGGCTCATTGCACATATGTTGAAAGATATAGATCTTGCTTACAAAGTAAAGGATTTGCTGAATGGCGGAACATTTAATATTGATGAGCATCAAGCTATTTTTACGTATTTACTTGGCTTTTATGAAGGAGGCAATGTACCGGATTCAAGTGCATTTATCAGTTTTCTCCCAAACGCCAATTTGCGCCGCCTCGTTTCGGATATAGAAATGATGATGGTCAGTGAAGTGATAAATGATGAAGCAGTGTACGATTATATAAAAGAAATAGCGCAATATCAAAAAGTGTTGGAAATAAAAGAAAAAAAGCAACGGCAGGTAGCAGCGGAGAAAGCAAAGGATTATCAAACAGCCGCCCAGCTTGCCATGGAAATTGTAAAGTTAAAAAAAGAATTAACTAAATAGGAAAAACACTGAGGCAAGGATTTTGGAAGGAGGGGGACGACTAATGGCTGAAAAGTCTACACGTTCCAAAGAAACTGAAGTAACATTGGAAAGAGCGAAAGAACAGATTGTTGAGATAGGCAAAAAGAGAGGCAAATTATCCTATGACTTTGTGGCTGATAAGCTGTCACCATTTGAAGTGGAGTCTGACCAGGTGGATGAATTTTACGAGTACCTTGGTGAGCAAGGAATCGATATAACAAATGATGAAGATGAGGAAGAAGATCCGAATCTTCACGAACTTGAAAAAGAAAGTGAAGAATTTGACCTTAATGACTTAAGCGTTCCGCCAGGAGTGAAAATTAACGATCCAGTCCGCATGTACTTGAAGGAAATCGGTCGTGTAGATCTTCTATCCGCTGAAGAAGAAATTGAACTGGCTACCCGGATTGAAGAGGGTGACGAAGAGGCAAAACGCCGTCTTGCTGAAGCCAACCTCCGTCTTGTAGTCAGCATAGCAAAGCGCTATGTCGGGCGCGGCATGCTCTTTCTTGACTTGATTCAGGAAGGAAACATGGGCTTAATTAAAGCTGTTGAAAAGTTCGATTACCGCAAAGGATTTAAATTCAGCACGTACGCTACCTGGTGGATTCGTCAGGCGATCACAAGAGCGATTGCTGATCAGGCAAGAACCATTCGGATTCCTGTTCATATGGTTGAAACAATTAATAAGCTAATCCGTGTTCAGAGACAACTCCTTCAGGATCTTGGCCGCGAACCGTCTCCTGAAGAAATTGCTGAAGAAATGGATTTAACTCCTGAAAAGGTACGGGAGATCCTGAAAATTGCGCAAGAACCTGTTTCTCTTGAAACACCGATTGGGGAAGAAGATGATTCCCACTTAGGCGATTTCATTGAAGACCAAGAAGCAACTTCTCCTTCTGAACATGCTGCCTATGAGTTGCTGAAAGAACAGCTTGAAGATGTTCTTGATACGTTAACAGACCGAGAAGAAAATGTGCTGCGCCTTCGATTCGGATTAGACGACGGACGCACTCGGACACTTGAAGAAGTCGGCAAAGTGTTTGGGGTTACCCGTGAACGGATCCGACAAATTGAGGCAAAAGCTTTGCGTAAGCTTCGCCATCCAAGTCGCAGTAAACGATTAAAAGACTTTCTTGAATAATACATGTTCAGCCGCCGGGTAGAATGCGAATGCCGGCTGGAATGTTTTATTCTTGCTCCGATGGTTTACTTCTTTTAAAGAAGTAAACTTTTTTTTATTTTTCATTAAAAGCAGGTATTTAGAGAATTTTCTCGAATGTGTTATGACAGGATGTGACCATGGATGAAAGATGAAAAAAAACACATAATTATTAAAGAAATTTATTTTTGGAAAGAAAATCATATGTTGCCGGATCATTATTGCGATTATTTGTTGACACTTTATACTCAAGGAGAAGAGCTGCCCGAAAACGCTGTCAAAAAATCAAGTTCAAAGCGGCTAACCGTCATCAGTTTGCTTGCTTCTCTTTTTTTCGTATTTATTTCTTTATTTGTTCTATATTTTACTGAATTGTCTTTCCCTTTGCAAATGACGATTTTGGCAGCTTTTGTCGTTTTGTTGATCAGTCTAGCTATTTATTTTTCTAAAAAAGGTTTTTTTCTTCCGTTTTTATATGTAGCTGCAGCTGTTTTATTTTTAATTTTGACAGTCGAATGGCATGAAAAAATCTGGGGAGAGAACTCTAATACCCTTTATGGTTTGCTATTTTTACACTGTATAATTTGGTGGATAACAGGCAGGAAACTAGGCCAAATTTATTTTACGATCTCTGCATGGCTTGGCATAATATTGTTGATTGTTTTTATTTCCATATAATATAAAAAACTTAAAAAAAAGAAAAAAGGGAAGAAAATGTGTCTAATTTACGACAAACGGGTAAAAACTTCTATGTAAGGGCTTTTCGTCTTCTTCATTTTCAAGTAGAATAGTAAGTGTTTGTACTTTCTATTTGTTATTTGTGTACATAAGGGAGGTTAAGAAATGAATCGTAATCCAATCATTCCGTTCTTATTGATTGCTGTGTTTGGCCTCGGTCTGATTTTCTTCCTTTCTTTAGAAGGTCTTGATAACTCTAAAGAAATGGCGAAAGAGGAGAAGGGTGAAGAGCAAACAGGTGATCAGACAGCGGGCGGCACTTTTGAACCAGAAGGCTTTTACAAGCAAACTTGTGCTGGTTGTCATGGCGGCAACTTTGAAGGTGGAGCCGGTCCTTCTTTGAAAGGTATTGGCGACAAATTGTCCAAAGATGAAATTAAAGAAATTATTACAAACGGTAAGGGCGCTATGCCTCCAGGCCTTGTGCAAGCTGAAAATGCTGATGCTATGGCTGACTGGGTCAGCAAAATTAAATAATGCAAGAGAAGTTCTTTGCCGGACGGCAAAGAACTTTTTTTATTAGACATTTTCATATAGAATGGAAGCGGAATATTAAAATAAAAGTGGTGACACGATGAATATTAATCAATTATCAAAACGCTTAATGGCTGTAGCCTCTCGAATACCGCAACAAGCTGTTATAGCTGATATCGGCTCTGATCATGCTTATTTACCCTGTTACGCTGTCAAAAAGGGGCTGGCTGTCAAGGCTATTGCCGGAGAAGTGGCGGACGGGCCTTTACAAGCTGCCAGACAGCAGGTGAAAGAAGCAGGGCTTGAAGAGAAAATAGCTGTGCGAAAAGGAAGCGGGCTCGAAGTCATTGCAGCTGGCGAGGTGGATTGTGTCACGATTGCCGGCATGGGAGGAACATTGATCACCTCTATTTTGGAAGAGGGAAAAGAGAAACTGCCGGGTGTGAAACGACTCATTTTACAGCCTAATCTTCGTGCCGATCATATTCGCAAGTGGTTATTAACGAACGGATGGGAATTAATCGAAGAAGAGATCATGGAAGAGGATGGAAAAATATATGAAATTTTGATCGCCGAAAAAGGGGCTGCTGAAAGACCTTACAGCAGCCGAAAAGAATTGGAGTTGCTTACAGGCCCAATGCTTCTCCAGGAGAGAAGCGATGTATTTCTTAAAAAGTGGAAAAGAGAAGCAGCCCAGCTGGAGGTTGTCCTGGAAAGTTTGAAAAAAGCGGGGAATCAGAAAGCGGCTGAGGAAAAAAGAAGAAGCATACTTCAGGAGCTTCAGCTAATCAAGGAGGCAATCGATAGTGAAGAAAACGAACGGCCATGAAATTATTCAATTGTTTGAACAGTTCTCTCCAAAAAGGTATGCAATGGAAGGGGATAAAATCGGCTTGCAAGTCGGCCGCCTAAATAAACCGGTTGAACGTGTTCTTGTTGCACTAGATGTATTGGAGGAAGTAGTAGATGAGGCGATAGAAAAAGATGTGCAGCTAATTATTGCTCATCATCCGCTAATTTTTCGTCCGTTAAAATCTATTGTGACAAGTGATCCAGCTGGCAGAATCCTTGAGAAATTAATTAAGCATGATATTGCTGTTTATGCGGCCCACACAAATTTGGATGTGGCCAAAGGTGGCGTGAATGACCTTTTGGCAGAAGCTCTTGAATTAATGGACACGGAGGTACTAGTGCCGACACTTGAAGAGAATTTAAAAAAGCTCGCTGTTTTTGTACCAAAGGATCATGCAGAGAGTATGCGTGAGGCGCTCGGTCAAGCGGGAGCTGGCTTTATCGGAGAATACAGCCATTGTTCATTTTCGACAGACGGAATGGGCCGATTCATGCCGGGGGAACAAACTAATCCATATATTGGCCAATCAGGACAGCTGGAAACAGTAGAGGAAGTAAAAGTTGAAACGATCTACCCGAAGAGCCTAGAAAAAACAGTGCTGTCTGCTATGCTAAAAGCACACCCATACGAAGAAGTAGCTTACGATATCTATTCGCTTGATAATGAGGGAGAACGACTTGGTCTGGGAAGAATCGGCAAATTAAAGGGGTCGATGACTCTGCATGAATTTGCTGAGCATGTGAAAGACAAGCTAGATGTTAAAGGGGTTCGTGTGGTCGGTCAACTAACCGATCCAGTAAGGAAAGTTGCTGTTCTTGGAGGAGATGGAAACAAATATTTCCAATCTGCCAAGTTTAAAGGGGCAGATGTATATGTCACGGGTGATTTTTATTACCACACTGCTCATGATGCTCTTGCAGCTGGTTTAAATATAGTAGACCCCGGACACAATGTAGAAAAGGTAATGAAAACGGGGACCGCCAATAAAATGACTGCGCTAGCTGCTGAGAAAAGCTTTGATGTGGAGTTCATCCCTTCTGCTATTCATACAGATCCATTTACATTTATATAAAAGCAAACAGGCTGATTCCTCCTGAAGGATCAGCCTGTTTAGTCACAACTACTTGCTATTAACGAGTCGTCAATGTGGATCTTTTCACCTTTGGTAAAATTTTATTCAACGGGACTTTTTTCTCTCGAGTCCACGTGCTTTCGTCATTCGGATCAAATTGTTCTAAAAACTGAATAACTTCTTTTACAATCGGTGTTGGAGTAGACGCTCCAGCAGTTACAGCTGCCGTCTTCGCATCCTTTATCCAGTCGATTTCGATTTCGGAAACATCGGCTACCCGATAAGCCGTTGTGCCGGCAATTTCCATAGAGACTTGAGCTAGACGGTTGGAATTGTTGCTCTTAGGGTCTCCAACAACAATTAACACATCTGCTTCACCCGCTTGTTCTGCTACCGCTTCCTGACGGACTTGGGTAGCGAGGCAAATTTCTTTATGCATCTCTGCGTGCGGATATTTTTCCTTAATTTTGTCCATGATGTCAGCTACGTCCCATTGGCTCATCGTCGTCTGGTTAGTAACAATTATCTTAGGGCTCTTTATCACCAACTTGTCGACGTCTTCAGGTTTCTCAACTAAATGAATGATCTCAGGGGCGACGCCTAATGCACCTTCTGGTTCAGGATGGCCTTTCTTTCCGATATAAATGATCTCATATCCTTCTGCTTTCTTTTCGCGGATTAAATCGTGTGTCTTTGTAACATCAGGGCAGGTAGCATCAATAGTCACAAGATTCTTCTTGCGGGCAAGCTCTCTTACTTCCGGAGAGACGCCATGGGCAGTAAAGATAACTGTTCCTTTATCGACTTTTTCAAGTATTTCTCTTCGGTTGCTGCCTTCGAGTGTAATGATGCCTTCTTCTTCGAATGCGTCTGTTACATGCTTGTTATGGACGATCATTCCAAGAATATAGATCGGACGCGGCAAGCTTTTATCTAGAGCGGCGTTCCGGGCGATGACCATCGCATCTACTACGCCGTAACAATATCCTCTCGGGGCGATTTTAACTAGTTCCATAAAAAAACCTCCTATTTTTATAATCGGAGTAAAAAGTGTACGAATTCATTATATAGGAGGAGGCTGAACTTTGGAAGTAAACAACCGTTTCTTAAATGTAAAGTTTCGGTGTGGATGATTTAGATGTTGGCTTTGAAGTAAGCTCATCATCTCTTTCCGACTGTGATTCGATTTGTTCTGCTACCGGCTTCTCTTCTGTTTTTGAAGTTTCCGATTGCTGTTTTTCTTTCTTTTTTACTGGCTCTTCAGATGGGCTCTCGGTTTTGTTCTCTTCTTCTGCATCAGGCATAGACTTCAATCCTTTATAAAGCTTCCACATAGAGGGCAAATTTTTTACCATGGGACCGTACTGTTCAACGATTGGCCCTATTTGCTGAACAGTTTTCAGTACTTGCTGCGTGTTAGCCAACATCTGTTGTAAATTCAGAGGATTGGTTAACTTTTGGGCAGCTGCGCCTGCGCCTTGGCGCTCAAACCCAGTTAGGCCAGGGCCTCCCCCTGTCCCTTGTCTTAGAAGCCCGAGTAGCCCCCGTCCGGTTCTTCTCGGCATACCAGGAGGCGGAGGAGGAGAGAAGCCTCTCATCGGAGGTGGATAGTAATAGCCGGGCGGAGGACGATTGCCGCGTGGAAAAGGGATCATAACTAATTCATCCTTTCATATATTTTTCTTCTTCGTTATTGTATGCGCTAAAAAGCAAAAAGGTTTGCTTTGAAAATGAACGAATCATCCGGAGCCCTTTGATTTATAGAAAGTTTTGATATAATATCAGAATGGAGAAAAAGGCTTATTCAAGCCAAAAGGAGTGTCACACTTGGCAAATCATCAATTCGAGAAATACGGGTTTCAACCGTTTATTAATAAAGGAATAGAGCAATTAGGTTTTTACGAGCCAACAGATATACAAACAAAGATGATCCCGCTTATTCTAAAAGGGGAAAGTGCGATTGGACAATCCCAAACGGGAACAGGGAAAACGCATTCTTATATTTTGCCGATCCTTCAGCAAATAAATCCGGCTAAAAAAGAAGTACAGGCTGTTATCACGGCACCGACGAGGGAGCTTGCTAATCAAATTTACCAGGAGATTCTGAAGATTACTCGCTTGTCTGAGGAAGAAATTACAGCTCGCTGTTATATTGGCGGGACAGATAAGCAGCGAGACATTGAAAAACTGAGAAATCAACCGCACATTGTTGTGGGGACACCTGCAAGAATTAATGACTTAATCCAGGCGCAGGCGCTATCTGTTTATAAATCTAAGGTGCTTGTAGTGGATGAAGCAGATTTGATGCTTGACATGGGATTTATTGTTGATGTGGACCAGATTGCTTCTAGAATGCCTGAGCAATTAAACATGTATGTTTTTTCAGCAACGATTCCTGAAAAGTTAAAGCCTTTTTTGAAAAAATATATGGAAAATCCAGAATATATTCATATTCAGCCTAAACATATTTCAGCAGAAAATATCAATCACATTCTCGTGCCGAAAAAAAGCCGGGAAAAGATTGACTTGCTGTTTGATATGCTGCAAGCATACAACCCATATTTAGCCGTAATCTTTACTAACACAAAACAAAAAGCTGATGAAGTGGCAGACGCCCTGCTGGAAAAAGGCTTAAAAACAGGCCGGATACATGGGGACTTATCACCGCGTGACCGGAAGAAGATGATGAAGCAAATACGTGATCTAGAATATCAATTCATTGTTGCCACGGATCTGGCGGCACGGGGAATTGATATCGAAGGGATCAGCCATGTCATCAACTACGAGTTGCCAAAGGATCTAGATTTTTATATTCATCGGGCAGGACGGACCGCGAGAGCAGGCTCTTCAGGAATATGTGCAACAATCTACACTCCTTCTGATGAAGATGCTCTTGTCCGATTAGAGAAGATGGGTATTACATTTAGCCATGCGGATTTGCGCAGTGGCGAATGGACCGAGCTTGTTGACCGTAATCAACGGAGAAAACGTGAAAAAGCAGCAGACGAAATTGATGCTAAAGCAAAATCAATTGTTCGCAAACCAAAAAAAGTAAAGCCGGGTTATAAGAAGAAAATGCAAAGAGAAATGGTGCAATTTAAAAAGCGTGAGCGTCGTTTAGAAACAAAGCGCACTAAGAAGAAGTAAGAGGTGAATGAAAAGGCCTGCTGCAGCAGGCCTTTTTTGCTGAAAAAGATGTATTTTTCTAGTAAAATAATGAGCGGTAAAGGAGAGATAGATATGTTGAAAATTGGATCCCATGTGTCAATGAGTGGGAAAAAAATGTTACTTGGGGCAAGTGAGGAGGCCGCTTCTTACGGTGCAAATACATTTATGATTTACACGGGAGCTCCACAAAATACGAGAAGAAAAAAAATTGAAGAGCTGAATATTGAAAAAGGCTGGTTTCATATGAAGGAAAATGCCATGGTCGATATCGTTGTTCACGCTCCATATATTATCAATATTGGCAACACAATCAGTGCGAACACATTTGAACTTGGTGTTACTTTTTTACGCTCTGAAATAGAGCGGACAGCCGCTCTTGGAGCCAAACAGATCGTGCTTCATCCAGGCGCTCACGTTGGGGCAGGAGCAGAAGCGGGTATCAAAAAGATTATTGAAGGGCTAAATGAGGTGTTAACAAAGGATATTGATGTGCAAATTGCCCTGGAAACAATGGCTGGCAAAGGATCGGAATGCGGAGTTACTTTTGAAGAGCTGGCAACGATTATGGACGGAGTATATTTAAATGATAAATTATCAGTTTGTTTTGATACATGCCATACCCATGATGCTGGTTATCCTATAAGAGAGGATTTTGACGGAGTGCTTGATCAATTTGACCGCATTGTTGGAGTAGAACGGATCAAAGTTTTGCATATTAATGATAGTAAGAATGAGCAGGGAGCGAGAAAAGACCGTCATGAAAATATCGGCTTTGGACATATTGGGTTTGAAGCACTCAATTATATTGTCCATCATCCTCAGCTAACAGAGATTCCAAAGATACTGGAAACACCTTATGTAGGTGAAGATAAAAATTCTCGCAAGCCACCTTACAAGTTTGAAATTGAGATGTTCAGACAAAACGCATTTGATGAAAATGTGCGTCAGAAAATATTGACTGTTAATTAACAGTTCGCACTTTTTACGAGAGTCTGTTAAAAACAGGGTGGTTTTGGGTAAAGGCTTAGTCTTGTAAACCCAGATAATCTTTTCCTGCTGAAAATTAGAGAGCACACTTTCAGCAGGAAAAGACAACTGCTTATCTGGAATAAATAAGCGCATGTTGACTTGGACATTGTTAAGAATCGAAAGCCCTGTATCTTTGTTATTGTAAAAAAGTTGTGAGTAGTTTGTTTAGTTTTTTGGCAGTTTGTTCATTGGTAATGGCGGCGATTTCCCTCAACAGATTTGCCCTCTCATATTCATTAAATAAATCGACTTTCTGGCTTTGCAAGCGGCGTGCGATTTTTTCAGCCTCTTCTCTTCTCAATGGGATATCAAGTCCTTTCGCATACTTTAACAGTTCATCCCCTGTCATCGTTTGAGCTTTTTGGTTAATTAAGTGCTGTAAAAATTTCATTGGCAGTCACTCCTTTTCTTCTATGTTTAATGTATGAAAGAAAGAAAAGAAGGTGATTCAAGAATACCGTTGTTCCAAAGGAATACTTTACAATAAAAGGAATGATGTTATGCCTAAGCAGCATAAAAAGGAAAAAAAATCTCATGTTTTCTATCGGCTTGTGATGATTCTTGTCGGGGCAGCCTTTGCAGCAGCATCTATTGAATTGTTTCTTGTTCCCAACAATATTATTGACGGTGGCATTATTGGCATCTCACTAATTTTAAGTTATTTGTTTAAGCACCCCCTGCTGAATTTCTCTACATTCGTCGTTTTATTAAATATCCCTTTTTTATATTTTGGTTATAAGCAAATTGGGAAAACATTTATGTTTTCTTCTCTCTTTGGCATCGTATGTCTTGCCGTATTAGAACATAGCTTTCAACAAATAGGCCCATTTACTGATCAGCCCGTCTTAGCAGCAGTGTTTGGCGGCCTGCTTCTTGGATTAGGGGTAGGACTCGTTATCCGTCATGGAGGAACGCTTGATGGGACAGAAATACTTGGTATTTTGATGATGAAAAGGCTGCCTTTTTCAGTTGGCGAATTTGTGATGTTTATTAATGTATTTATCTTTGGATGGGCCGCTTTTGTGCTAGGTGCAGAGAATGCCATGTACTCAGTGATGACATACTATATTGCTTTTAAAGCCATTGACACAGTCATTCAGGGTCTCGAAGAAACGAAAGCTTGCATTATCATTTCGGATTTTTACGAAGAAATGGCTGATGTGATCCTTCATCGTCTTGGACGGGGAACAACAAAATTAAAGGGGAAAGGCGGGTCTACTGATTCGGATAAAGAAGTTCTCTATGTAGTGGTTACACGGCTGGAAGTGACCAAGTTAAAAAGTATTATTAACGATGTTGATCCAGATGCTTTTCTCACAGTGATGAATACACATGAAACGAGAGGAGGCCACTTTAAGACGGCTATTCACTAGGAGCATTCGGAACTGTTCTTGAGCAGTTCCGATTTACTTTTTTCAGCAGATAGTGTATACTTCATTTTGTTTACAAATCGTAATCATTCTTATAAAGGAGACACTTCAATGAATCAATCACCTGTCATTGAAATCAAAAACGTGTCCTACCGTTATGACCGGGATAATGTGTTAGAAAACATTCAATTATCTGTCCCTAAAGGGGCTTTTTTAGGTTTAGTAGGTCCGAATGGCTCGGGAAAATCGACTTTACTCAAACTTATTTTAGGTTTGTTAAGAGTAAAAGAAGGGGAAATCTTTCTGTTTGGCACATCCCAGAAGAATTTTAAAAACTGGGACCGTATTGGATTTGTTTCACAAAAGGCAAATTCCTTTAATACCGGCTTCCCTGCCACGGTCTATGAAGTAGTAGCGAGTGGGTTAACAAAAAAACTGGGGCTTTTTCGTTTGCCTGGCAGCAAAGAAAAGCAAGCAATTAAAGCAGCAGTAGCAGCGGTAGGAATGGAGCAGTTTCTTACACGGAACATTGGAGAGCTTTCTGGGGGGCAGCAGCAGCGCGTATTTATTGCCAGAGCCATTGTGTCCAAGCCGGACATTCTTATTCTCGACGAGCCGACTGTTGGTGTGGACAGTAAAAATGTCGAATCATTTTATGAAATGCTTTCTTATTTAAATAAGAAAATGGGCATTACCCTTTTATTGGTAACGCACGATATTGGCATTATTAGTGATAAAGTGACGCATGTAGCCTGCTTAAATAAGTATCTGCACTTTCACGGCAGCATGAAGCAGTTTGAAACGCTTGACGAAGAGGACCTATCGGATTTATATGGTCATGGAATTCATTTGCTTGATCACCATCATGATCATCAGGAGGCAGATGTATGATTGAAGCGATCAGTCAATATGAATTTCTTCAAAATGCCTTTTTAACAGGTATGATTATCGGTGTGATCGCACCGTTGCTTGGTGCTTTTATCGTTGTGAGAAGGCTGTCGCTGATCGCTGATGCGCTCAGTCATGTAACACTGGCCGGTATTGCTGCCGGACTCTATTTTGGCCAGACGTTTACTTTTCTTGCTTGGTTAAATCCAATGTATTCCGGCATGGTGTTTTCTGTGATTGGTTCCTTGTTCATTGAACGGCTCAGAACCGTCTATAAACATTATCAAGAGTTGGCCATTCCAATTATTTTATCCGGGGGAATAGGCATAGGCGTTATCTTTATCTCATTGGCAGATGGATTTAACACAGATTTGTTTAGTTACTTATTCGGAAGCGTCAGTGCTGTCAGCCGTGAGGATTTGTGGCTGATCTGTCTGATCAGTATCATCGTTATCGCAACTGTATACTTATTGTATAAAGAACTATTTTTATTATCATTTGATGAGGAGCATGCGAAAGCTTCCGGTATCCCAGCGAAATCCATTCATTTTGTGTTTATCATTCTTGTTGCTCTCGTGATAGCGGCGTCTATGCGTATTGTAGGTGTGCTACTTGTGTCTGCACTTATGACTTTGCCTGTGGCAGCTGCTATACGGATGGCAAGAGGGTTCAAACAGACTATCGTTTATTCTGTTCTGTTTGGTGAGATCGCCGTGATCACCGGACTGATCAGTGCCTTTTATTTGGATCTCGCTCCCGGTGGAACGATTGTAGTGGCATCTATTCTCATTTTACTGATTGTCATTTCAGCTAAAAAATTCATAAAGGCGGGATGAAAAAGATGAATTTAACTGAAGCGGTCGAGCTTTTGAAAGAGAAGGGCTATAAACAGACAGGCAAGCGCGAAGACATGCTAGAATTGTTTGCACGAAAAGATAAATATTTAACAGCAAAAGAAGTGCTCGAAGAAATGAAGGACAGTCATCCTGGCCTCAGTTTCGATACGATTTACCGAAATTTGGCGCTGTTCGTGGAAATGGGGATTCTAGAGGAAACGGAATTATCCGGTGAACGGCATTATCGTTTTACTTGCTCACATCAAGAGCATCACCATCATTTCATTTGTTTAGCCTGCGGGAAGACCCGGGAAATACATTTATGCCCGATGGATCACATTCATGGGCTGCCGGGCTATGAAGTTTCAGGCCATAAATTTGAGGTGTATGGCACATGTCCGGCGTGTTTGCCAGCCGCCCAATGAACAGCCAATTGGTGTTCTGTATTCGTTTGTCTTTATAAAAAAGATGCAGCAAAGGTCAAAGCTGACTTTTGCTGCATCTTTTTTAGTTATCCTTCATTTATCGAATGGCTTTCTCCGAGTGAATCCATTCATTTACCCATTGTTCTGCCTGTACCCAATTATTCACTCGAATAACACCTTCTGGAACGGGATCTTGGTTATAAGGTGTGTTAAACAACAGGACGGGAATACGTAGCTCTTCATGAATGCTGACGGCATTGTCGTGTTTATCTTCAAAAAAGATATCAACTTTATACTGCTTCGCTGCTTTAATTTTGTCATGAGAGCCAATCAGCTCAATGTGATCATATAAGATATCTTGCTTTTTAAACCACTGTTCGGTTACATCCATCAAGTGACTTCTGCGGGCGCTAATGAAAAAGAGCTGAAATTCTTCTTTCCATTTTACCAGAACCTCTTTAGCTCCTTCTGCAAGAGGAGAGTTCGAGTAAATGATCGGCTCTCTTTTGTTAAACCAATTACTGAAGCGTTCCGCCGGGATGCCTAGTGCTTCAGATAAATCGTATTTTTTTATATCATCAAGTGTAATATTTAAAGAAAAATCTTTATTGATGAATGGAATTAAACTGGTTGGGCATGTAACGGTTCCATCAATGTCAATGCCAAAACGCTTTTCTTTCATATTCTTTACTCCTTACATTGGGAAATCTTTATCAAAGTGTATCATATTTTGGCGCAGATTGTTATGAAAGACAAGGCCTGACTGAATAATTTTAAAGTAAAAGCCAATACTATAAAAGCTCCTTAAATGATAACAGTGAGGGGATGAGTAACAATGGACAACAAGTTCGACAAAGATCCGATGCCAACAGGCGAAACAGGAATGTACAAAGAAACTGGACTGTATAGAGAGGAAACAGGTGCTGAATTGGCTGAGCCTGTTCCTGTGCGTCAAGAAAATCAGGTAGACAATAATCGTGAGGGTCAGGTGAATAGAACGACTGGCGGGCGCGGAATTGGATATGCTGGTTTAATCGTTTCTGTTCTCGCGTTATTTATCATGCCTGTTCTATTTGGTATTGTTGGTATTGCTCTTGGCTTTTTCGCAAGAAGCAGGGGAGAGCAGACCCTTGGTGCCTGGGCAATTGGCATAGGAGCCGCTGCAGTAATTATGGGCCTGTTTGTTTTACCCTTTTTTTAGATAACAAAAAGCCTGGCAAATGCCAGGCTTTTAAATATTTTGCGCTTCAGCTGCTTGCTTCTGATAATATTCCTCAGCAATTTTGTCAATTTCTTTCTTTAGTTCCTCTACCATCGTTTCTTCCGGCACTTTACGAACGATCTGGCCTTTTCGGAACAATAATCCTTCTCCACGGGCACCAGCGATACCGATATCGGCTTCACGTGCTTCTCCTGGTCCGTTAACGGCACAGCCAAGCACGGCTACTTTAATTGGAGCTTTGATTTTTTGGATATATTCTTCCACTTCATTAGCGATGCTAATCAGGTCAATCTCGATCCGACCACAAGTTGGACAGGAGATTAAAGTAGCAGCATTGGAAGAAAGGCCAAAAGATTTCAGTAGTTCTCTCGCCACTTTTATTTCCTCGACAGGATCAGCGCTCAAAGAAATGCGAAGTGTATTGCCAATGCCTTTGCTTAAAATAGCTCCAAGGCCGGCAGCGCTTTTTACTGTTCCTGCAAACAAAGTACCAGACTCTGTAATACCGAGGTGAAGCGGATAATCAAATGCTCTGGCAGCTTTCTCATACGCTTCGATAGCTAAATTAACATCTGAAGCTTTCATGGAGACGATGATATCATGAAAATCAAGATCTTCCAGAATTTTAATGTGATGCAGAGCACTTTCTACCATGCCATCCGCTGTTGGATAACCATATTTTTCTAGGATGCGGCGCTCCAAACTTCCGGCATTTACGCCGATGCGAATTGGAATGCCTTTTGCTTTAGCTGCATTAACTACAGCTTCTACTTTTTCACGGCGGCCGATATTACCAGGATTAATCCGTATTTTGTCTGCTCCGCCTTCAATGGCTTTCAAGGCGAGCTTATAGTCGAAATGTATATCAACTACTAATGGAATATTAATTTGCTTTTTTATATCTGCAATGGCATTTGCCGCACGCTCATCAGGACAAGCAACACGAACAATTTGGCATCCTGCTTCTTCAAGGCGATGAATCTGTTGGACCGTCGCCTCTACGTCATGAGTTTTAGTAGTTGTCATACTTTGAATAAATAGTTCATTGCTTCCGCCGATGGTTAAGTTTCCGACTTTCACCGGGCGTGTATTTGAACGGTGGATAATTTCACTCAATGGTGATTCGCCCCTTTTCATTCTGATAAAAAGCTGCTTCAATCATCAATTGTACCAGTAATCGGGCAGATCTGACAAGAAAATGACAATGGAAAAAGACTTTCCTCTTATCGAATAGTTATAAGCTCTGCTTTCAGGCGTTCGATTGTTTTGGCTGGTCCGGTACGGAGAGGAATGAAAGGCGTCAATTCCTTTTAATTGTTCAGCTTATGTTCCTTTTTGATACAGTGGAAATTTATAATGTTCACCTATGCGGATGTTATCAGGAGAAACGCCCTGGTTTAGCTCTTGAAAATCTGCGATTGCAGTTTCAATATCCGCGGGAAGCTTGCCGTTATGAAGGGACGCTAGAATAGACAGAACCGTGTCACCGGTTTTTACCTCTCTTTCTTCATAAGGTAAGGCCGGCAAATAGTTGCTTTCTGCGTTTGCTTCTTTTTTTGGCTTTTCTTCTATATGGGGCAGCGAGCCGTTTGTGAAATCATTCCAAATGCCAGCTGTGATGATCATAAAAGCGATAAATAGCAAAAAATTTCTCATCTTTCCACCTCTTTTTACCAATATATGCTTGTCCAAAGGAAATAGAACAAAAAAAGAGGCGGAGATGAATTATTTTGCCACGGGCTGTTTTTTCGATTTGGGCAGCGGGATGGAAGAAACAGCAAGAAAGAGCATAATGGCAGTGATCAACCAATCGATAAGAAAGCTAAAAGAAAGTATAATGCCTGCCAAACGCAGGAGAGTAAAAACTATAATAGCAGGTGTCATTGCATAAGCGGCCAAGCGCCAGCTTTGCCGGTAAAATAATTTTCTCCCCGTTAATTGCTTGAAAAGCATACCGAAGGCCGCAAAAATAGATGCCTTTATAAAACCAAGGCAAGAGGTGAACAGATAGTAGAGAATAAAGAGAACCGGTAAGAAAATAGCCGAATATGCTTGCAGAGAATGAGCATATTGGATGACTTCTTCCTTGTCTATGGCTGTTATACCCGGAATGTCGTAGGAAACTGTTTGCAGTTGGCCACCTACAGATAAAACCAGTTCTTCTTTTAAAAGCCCGATAGCCTGATCCTTTTCTGCTAAATCGTTCGCGGCAACGGTGCCTGTTGAATCAATAATAATGTCAGTCGTTCCTTTCTTTATCCACTTCGTTTCAGGAGAAGGGGATGTAAGATGGCCGTGTTCAATGGTGAATGACGAAACCTCTTGTTGAATGACTTCTCGAAAAGAAGAAAGACCGCTCGTTGCCAGCAGGCTGAATTGAATAAAAAATGGCAAAGAAGAGATAAGCATTAATAGGAAAATGTAAGAAATGGTTTTGCCTATTCCCTGAAAGCGAAAAAAAGAAATCGTTTTGGGAGAGTATAGACTTTTCCACAACTGTTGAAAAATATTCATAGTAAGAATCCTCCTTCTCGTTATTCTATTCTGATTTCTTTCTAATTTTCAAGCCTAGCTTTAATAGCTCGGCTTTTTTTGTAACAGAAATGTAACATAACACCTCTAATGTTAATCAATTGTAAATTTTTCGTATAGGTCATTTACTTCTTCCTTGCGATTTATTAATAATTGTAGAGGATTGCAAGTTTTGTCGAATTCATCTAATTAGGAGTTGAAAAGATGGGGATTAACGTCCAAGAAATGATATTCCAGTTTCTGGGGGGACTCGGTATATTTTTATATGGGATAAAGTTAATGGGGGATGGACTACAGCAGTCAGCAGGAGATCGTTTGCGCGACATTCTTGACCGGTTTACAACCAATCCGCTCATGGGAGTTTTGGCAGGAATTCTTGTTACGGTCTTAATCCAGAGCAGTTCTGCGACTACCGTGATCACGGTCGGATTGGTGAGTGCTGGTTTTATGACGCTAAGGCAGGCAATCGGAGTGATCATGGGAGCTAATATTGGCACGACAGTAACCGCCTTTATTATTGGTATTGACGTCGGGGCCTATTCCCTGCCTATTTTAGCGCTTGGGGCTGTATTTATCTTCTTCTTCAAAAGTAAAAAGCTGCACAACATAGGAATGATTCTTTTCGGATTCGGTTCATTATTTTTTGGCTTGGAGCTAATGAGTGATGGAATGAAACCACTGCGTTCGTTAGATACGTTCCATGATTTGACCGTTAACATGAGTTCGAGTCCTATCTTAGGTGTAGTAGTCGGAACCATATTTACCGTTATCGTTCAAAGTTCAAGTGCTACTATTGGAATCTTACAGGGGTTGTTTGCAGAGAATCTGTTGGATTTGGACGCAGCCTTACCGGTTCTTTTCGGAGACAATATTGGTACGACGATCACAGCCGTCTTAGCTTCAATTGGCGCTTCTGTAGCGGCAAGACGAGCGGCTGCTACCCACGTATTATTTAATATTATTGGAACGATCATCTTTTTAATTATTCTTCCTTTATTTACACAGTTTATCCTTTATTTAACAAGTACCTTGAATTTAGAGCCGAAGATGGTGATCGCCTTTGCTCATGGTACATTTAACGTGACAAATACGTTAATTCAGCTTCCTTTCGTTGGTGTACTTGCAATAATTGTGACAAAGCTTATACCAGGTGAAGATACAGTCATTGAATATAAAGCGAAGCACCTTGATCCTATCTTTATCGAGCAATCTCCTTCCATTGCGCTAGGCCAGGCAAAGGAGGAAGTCATCCGCATGGGGCAGTTTGCTGTTAAAGGAATGGAAGAAGTGCATACGTATTTAAAAACAAAAAATCAAAAGCACGCTGATATGGCAACCCAGGTGGAGGATGCTTTAAATAATTTAGATAAAAAAATTACAGATTATTTAATCCATTTGTCAGGTACCTCACTGTCAGAAGCCGAGTTGGAGAAGCATAATACATTAATCGATGCCGTACGTGACATTGAGCGAATTGGTGACCATTGTGAAAATATTATTGAGCTGATTGATTACCAACAGGCAAATAAAGTAAAAATTACCGATCAGGCAATGGCCGATTTAGAAGAAATGTTCTTATTAACAATTGCAGCTGTCAACAAGGCAATTAAAGCGTTAGATGAAAACGACTTGAATTTGGCTAAAGAAGTAACTCAAAAAGAAGAGTTAATTGATAAAATGGAAAGAAAGCTGCGCAAACAGCATATTTTACGCATGAATGAAGGGCTCTGCACAGGACAAGCTGGCATTGTATTTGTTGATATCATTAGCAATCTTGAACGAATGGGTGATCATGCCGTTAATATTGCAGAGGCGATCCTTGGCCTTAGGGATGTATAAAGAAAGTTGATGATAATAATAAGCGGTCGTCTTTCTGAAAGGGTGTTACAGAAAGCACGACTGTTTTTTCTTTAAATCCGATAAGCTTTATTATTGATTAGCGCTTTCACTTTTGTTAATCTTATAGTTGAAGTCTGCGAAACAAATATTACATAGGGAGGAATTTATTATGGCATTTCAATTACCTGAATTACCTTACGCATATGATGCATTGGAGCCTCATATTGACAAGGAAACAATGAATATCCACCATACGAAACACCACAACACATATGTTACAAATTTAAACAAAGCTCTTGAAGGACAAGATGAATTAGCAAACAAGTCAGTGGAAGAAGTAATCGCTAACTTAGATGCTGTTCCAGAAAGTGTGCGCACTGCAGTACGCAATAATGGCGGCGGCCATGCGAATCACTCTTTATTCTGGCAACTTCTATCTCCAAATGGTGGCGGAGAGCCAACTGGCGAATTAGCTGATGCCATTAGCAGCAAATTCGGCAGCCTTGACAAGTTTAAAGAAGAATTCGCTGCTGCAGCTGCAGGCCGCTTTGGTTCTGGATGGGCATGGCTTGTTGTTAACAACGGCGAATTAGAAGTAACAAGCACACCAAACCAAGATTCTCCAATCATGGAAGGGAAAACTCCAATCCTTGGTTTAGACGTTTGGGAGCATGCATACTACTTAAATTACCAAAACCGTCGTCCAGATTACATCAACGCTTTCTGGAATGTTGTTAACTGGGATGAGGTAGCTAAGCGTTATAAAGAAGCGAAATAATTATGAAGCGAACCGATTTTTTCGGTTCGCTTTTTTTGAATAACTTTCTCCTTTTCTCCAAACGCTATAAAGGGAAAGGGGGATGCATCTTGTCGATCATTCGAAAGAGATTCCGCCACTTAGCGCTGTCAAAGGATCTTGGACTGCTGCTGCTTATTGGCGGCTTATATTCCCTGAGTGTGGCGTTGTCCAATACGTTTGTAAATATTTTTTTATGGAGGCAGTCTGGCCAGTTTATCGATTTGGCTGTTTATAATTTGACGGCAGTGATCTTTGAATTGTTGTCTTATATTGCTGCCGGCCAGTGTGCAAAAAAAGTAGACCGTGTCGTTGTATTAAGAATGGGTGTGTTATTTCTCGGCTTCTTTTATGTAGCCGTGCTGTTTATCGGCAACCAAGCATCGGATTGGATCATACTGCTTGGCGCGCTGCTCGGTGTCGGTTATGGGTTCTACTGGCTTGCTTACAACGTGTTGACATTTGAAATTACAGAACCGGAAACGAGAGATTTTTTTAATGGCTTTTTCGGTTCTTTACTTTCAATGGGCGGAATGATTGGCCCGATAGTAGCCGGTTTTATCATCAGCCGTTTTGCTTCTAATACCGGGTATTTCATTATCTTTGGCGCTTCTCTTGGCTGTTTTTTTATCGCTGTTTTATTGAGTTTACTATTAAAGCGTCGCCCTTCAAGCGGCCGCTTTCAGCTGCTGGAAGTTTGGAAAGAAAGAGACCGTCATCCGGATTGGAAACGAGTGCTGAATGCCCACTTTTTTCAAGGATTGAGAGAAGGGGTGTTTGTCTTCGTTATTTCAGTCTTTGTTTTCGTTACAACTGGAAGTGAACTCGCTCTTGGCACGTATGGATTAGTTTACTCTGGCGTTTCCTTCTTCAGTTATTCACTGGCCGTTAAATTAGTAAAGAAACAGTATCGGAAAAAAGTGATTTTTGCGGGCGGAATTGTGCTTTTTCTGTCGCTGTTTCTCATTATAGTGGATATAACGTTCACTAGGCTGCTGATTTATGCGGCGATTATCGCTATCGCTTATCCATTTTTGCTTGTACCTTACTTGTCCATGACCTACGACGTAATAGGCCGAAGCAGAGAGGCCGCAGAAAGAAGGGTAGAGTACATCGTGGTCAGGGAAGTATTTATTAATGTTGGTCGCATTGTTTCCATTTTGTCTTTTATCGTGGCCATCACACTGTTTGATGAAAGAGAAAGTATTCCGGTGTTGCTCGTCATTCTCGGAGCCGGACATAGTTTGATTTATCTATGCATTAGAAAAGTGAATATGCAGACTGTTAGAGACTTGGTTAATTAACCCAAGTCTCTTTTTAGGCTTGGATGTAGAAAAAAAACAAGAAGTTGTTTAAAATGGAAAAAGAGAATAATAGATTTTTAAGAGAGAGGATAATGTAATGGTGAAAAAAACAAAGAGAAAGAAGAAGACACATGTTCCTTTTCGGATGAACATGATGTTTTTTGTTGTCTTTTTGCTTTTTTCGATCTTAATTTTCAGACTGGGGATTGTGCAAATTGTCCAGGGGGAAGATTATCAGCGGAAAATTGAGCGAACAGAAGACGTGACAGTAAATGCAAGTGTACCGCGTGGGAAAATCTTTGATCGCAATGGCCAGATTGTGGTGGATAATGTTCCGCAAAATGCCATCACCTATACGCGTAAAAAAGGGGCTTCACAAGAGGAAATGCTGAAAACAGCAAAAAAACTCGCGAAGCTGATTGACAAAGAGACGGATCAAGTGACTGAACGGGATAAAAAAGATTACTGGCTTATCAAAAATGAGGAAAAGGCAAAGAAGAAAATTACCAAAAAAGAGTGGGAAAAGGCCAACCAAAACGAAATTTCATCAAAAAAACTTTATCAAATGCAACTTGACCGGATTACGGATAAAGATTTAAAGACATTAACAAACGAAGATTTAGAAGTGCTTGCCATTTATCGTGAGTTTACTTCTGGTTATGCGATGACTCCACAAGTTGTTAAAAATAAAAATGTAACGGAAGAGGAGTATGCAATCGTTAGTGAGAACTTGGCATCTCTTCCAGGAGTGAATACAACAACTGACTGGGACCGAGCATACTCTTATGATGAGACGCTCAAAACAGTACTTGGAAATATTTCTTCTTCCCGTGAAGGTCTGCCAAGAGAGATGGTCGATTTTTATCTTTCCAGGGATTATAGCCGAAATGATCGCGTGGGTAAAAGTTATATTGAGTATCAATATGAAGAAGTACTTCGGGGCCAGAAGACTAAAGTAAAAAATGTAACAGACAAATCTGGGAACATTCTTGATTCTGAGATCGTTCGGAAAGGACAGCGCGGGAACGATTTAATCTTAACCATTGATATGGACTTGCAAGTTGCTGTAGATAAAATCATCGAAGAAGAATTAGGAAAGGCGAAGAGACAGGGAGGCCATCCGCTTCTGGATAGGGTTTTTGTTACAGTAATGGATCCGAACACTGGGGAAATATTAGCTCTTTCCGGAAAAAAGTATGAAGTGAATAAAGGAAAAGCAGAAATGCTTGATTTTGCACTAGGAAACCTTACCACTTCTTATACGATGGGCTCTGTCGTTAAAGGAGCAACCGTTCTAACGGGATATATGACTGGGGCTATTCATCCGGGAGAATATATTGTTGACGAGCCTTTACGATTTGCAGGATCAGGAGGCAAGACAAAAAGTTCCTGGTTTAACCGGGGTGGCGCTATGGGGATTAGTGATCAATATGCGTTGATGCGCTCTTCCAATGTGTATATGTTTAAGACGGCCATGAAAATTGGCGGTGCGAAATATCGTCCGAATGGTCCGTTAAGAATTGACCCGGATACTGTACCGACAATGCGCCGTTATTTCAGCCAGTTTGGCCTTGGGGTGCGCACCGGCATCGATTTACCAAATGAACAAATTGGTTTTCAGGGAGAGATAACGCAGCCTGGTCTGGCCCTTGACTATGCAATTGGTCAATTTGATACGTATACACCATTGCAACTCGCCCAGTATGTTTCTACCATTGCGAATGGTGGTTATCGCATGAAGCCGCATATTGTGAAAGAAATTCGTCAGCCAACAGCAGAAACAGGCAAGATTGGTCCGGTTACAGAAGAGATCCAGCCGGAAGTACTTAATCGCCTAGATGCAAGTTCAAGTGAAATTAAGCATGTGCAAGAAGGTTTTCGAATGGTAATGAGTGGTTCACAAGGAACAGGTAAAAAGTATTTCTCTAGTGCTCCATATAGTCCGGCTGGCAAATCAGGAACGGCAGAAGGACAATATGATGGTCCGAAGCGAGAGCAATATTTAGAAAATGGACAGCCGTTGCCGATGACCTGGAATATCAACCTTGTAGGTTATGCACCTTATGATAAGCCAGAAGTGGCTTTTGCCGTTGTTGTGCCATGGGCTTATCAAAGCGGTGGCAGCTCATCATCAATCAATTATATTATTGGCCGAAAAGTGCTTGATAAATATTTTGAATTAAAAGAGCAAAAAGCAAAAGAAGAAACGTCCGCTGTCGTTGTTGAAAAGGACGTTCGCTCAAAAGATGAAGAAGATGGCGAAGTGGAAGAAGAATAAAATCCTGTTATATCTACAAAAGGCACCTCCAATTGTCAGACAGATCTGGCAGCTGGAGGTGTTTTTTATTTGGAGAAAAGTAAGTACCCATGGTGTAAACGACTTGTTATTAAGCTATTTTTGTATTCATCATTTGTATCTTTATTGTTGAATAATGACGATTTACAAAACGTTAACATTCTATTAAAACCCGTTTAACAGTTTTCAGATAATCTGATTACTGTAAAGAACAACAAAAACTTACAAGTTGGTAGGGGGAGAACGGAATGAAAAAGATAAAAGTGTTGACAGGTTTAGCAATGATGAGCACAGCGCTCGTGCTGGGAGCATGCAACAGCACAGGCGGTGAGGGAAATGCTGAACAATCAGCAGAAGAAAATAAACAAATGCAAGGAAACATACAAATTGACGGCTCCTCTACTGTTTTCCCAATCATGGAAGCTGTTTCTGAAGAATATATGATGGAACAGCCAGACGTAAAAGTAACTGTTGGTTACTCGGGTACAGGCGGCGGGTTTGAAAAGTTGATTGCTGGTGAAACACAAATGAGCAACGCATCTCGTCCGATTAAAGATGAAGAAAAGGCAGCATTAGAGGAGAAAGGAATAGACTTTACAGAATTTAAATTGGCTTATGACGGTCTTTCCGTCGTTGTAAATAAAGATAATGATTGGGTGGACAACCTGACAATCGAGGAATTACAAAAGATTTGGGTTGATAACGGCAAACCAAAAAAATGGTCTGATATTCGCAAAGGATGGCCAGATGAAGAAATCAAACTTTACTCTCCGGGTACAGACTCTGGTACGTATGATTACTTTGATGAAGTGATTCTCGATGGTGCGCAGATCGACAAATCAGCGGTATTGTCTGAAGACGACAATGTGCTTGTACAAGGAGTAACAGGAGAGAAGAGCGGGATTGGGTATTTTGGATATGCTTACTACTTAGAAAACAAAGACAAGTTGAAAGTTGTTCCGATTGACGCTGGAAAAGGTGCAGTGGAGCCGACAAACGAAACAATTGAAAGCGGCGAATATGCTCCATTATCCAGACCATTATTCACATATGCTGCTAACAAGGCAGTTGCAGAAGATAAAGCAGTTTATGATTATTTGAAGTTCACGATTGAGAATGCAGGCACATTATCGGAAGAAGTTGGCTATGTCAAGCTTCCAGAAGAAGAGTATAAAAAAGGCTTAGAAACACTAGAAGGTTTAAAAAAATAATCCGAGAACAGTTGAAAGCACAAGCGGGATAGAGAAGCTCTACCCGCTTGTGCAAGGTTGAAAGGAGTTTTCATCTTGAAAGCGAATAACGAACGAAAGAGCCCAGTCCAGAGCCTGCTTGAGAAAAAATATCAAAATGGCTTTCTGAGCAAGAGCGAAAAAGTGATTCCAGTTCTTCTCTTTTTAATGGCGGCTGTCTCTGTTGTCACCACAATCGGAATTGTCCTGACCTTAATTGTTGAAACGTTTACCTTTTTTAAGCAAATACCATTAGCTGAGTTTTTAACAGCAAAAGAATGGTATCCATTCTCTAAGACTGATGCAACATACGGAATTCTGCCTTTATTTATAGGTACATTGAAAATTACTTTAATTGCTTCCTTAACAGCTGTTCCCATCGGTCTTGCTGTTGCTATTTATTTAAGTGAATATGCGTCAGAAAGAGTTAGAAAGGTAATGAAGCCGACATTAGAGGTGCTGGCAGGAGTACCGACAATTGTCTACGGGTTCTTTGCATTAACATTTGTTACTCCATTGCTGCGATCTATGTTTCCTTCATTGGAAATGTTCAATGCCGTCAGCCCAGGGATGGTAGTTGGTATGATGATTATTCCGATGATTGTATCGCTTTCAGAAGATGCCCTTTCCTCCGTCCCCGAATCAGTGCGCCAAGGGGCTTTAGCACTCGGAGCGACCAAGTGGGAAATGACTTGGCGGGTTGCTTTTCCCGCAGCATTATCAGGAATTATCGCATCCATTGTACTGGCTGTCTCCCGTGCCATTGGTGAGACGATGATCGTTTCTATTGCAGGAGGTTCGACACCAACGGCTTCACTGGATTTGACGACTTCGCTACAAACCATGACCTCTTACATTGTTCAAGTCAGCACGGGTGACGCCGGATTTGGCACAACTATTTATTACAGCATTTATGCAGTCGGCTTTACGCTGTTTCTTTTTACACTCGCTATGAACATGCTGGCACAGAGAATTTCCAGAAGGTTCAGGGAGGAATATTAATGGAGAATGTACAAAAAAATATACGCACAGATGAGATGGTTGAAAAAATTCCGATTCGTCTCTTAAAGAATAAATTATATAAAGGCTTGTTTTTCTTTGCTGCCTTTTTTACTTTCATTCTATTAATTGTGCTGCTTGCACAAATTTTTTCGCAGGGGGCTTCCCACCTTTCATGGGACTTCTTGCAAAACTTTGCTTCCAGACGACCTGAGCAGGCAGGCATAAAAGCTGCTTTAATTGGCACAGTGTGGATGATGGCCGTCGTTGTGCCTGTTTCTTTGTTGCTTGGTGTTGGTACAGCTATTTATTTGGAGGAATATGCGAGTAAAAATCGATTAACCCGTTTTATTCAAATGAATATTTCCAATTTGGCTGGCGTGCCTTCTGTTGTTTTTGGTTTATTGGGATTAACGATCTTTGTGCGAATTCTCTTTTTTGGAAACAGTGTCCTGGCAGCAGGCTTAACAATGAGCTTGCTCATTCTTCCTGTTATCATCGTTGCTTCTCAGGAAGCGATCCGGGCAGTGCCAAAAGAATTAAGAGAAGCATCCTACGGACTTGGGGCTACGAAGTGGCAAACGATTTTGCGAGTGGTCTTGCCTTCTGCTATCGCAGGTATTCTAACCGGAAGTATCCTTGCTTTCTCTCGCGCGATTGGAGAAACGGCTCCGTTAGTTGTTATCGGCATTCCCGCATTTGTTGCGTTTCTACCCAAAAATGTGTTTGACCAGTTTACGGCTTTGCCTATGCAGATTTATAACTGGACGAGCAGACCGCAGGAGGAGTTTCACTTCCTTGCAGCTGCCGGGATTATCGTCTTGCTGGTTATTTTGATTCTAATGAATTCGATCGCTGTGTGGATCCGCAACCGTTATGAGAATAAGCGCTAAATAGATAGTTAAAATGAATGAGGAGGAAACAAGATGGCACTAGTCGCCTTTAAAACAAAAGAGAAGAGAATCAAAGAACAAGCACCTGTTGAGCGTCAAACCGTTTATAGTACAAAAAAATGCAATCTCTGGTATGGGAATCATCATGCATTAAAAAATATTAATCTTGATATGAAAGAAAGAGAAGTAACAGCCATTATTGGTCCTTCAGGATGTGGAAAGTCAACTTATATTAAAACATTAAACCGCATGGTTGACCTCGTTCCCAATGTTAGAACATCCGGAGCCATTGAATATCGAGGAAGAAACATTTTTAGCAAGGACTTTCATGTTGAAGAATTGCGTACGAGAGTGGGCATGGTGTTTCAAAAACCAAATCCGTTTCCAAAATCAATTTTTGAGAATATTGCTTTTGGATTAAGGATTCATGGAATCAAAAATAAACAAATTATTCATGAAACGGTCGAAAAGAGCTTGCGCCAGGCAGCCATCTGGGATGAAGTAAAAGACAGGCTTCACGAATCTGCTTACGGTTTATCCGGCGGTCAGCAGCAGCGTCTTTGTATTGCCCGCAGCCTTGCGCTAGAACCGGACGTTTTATTAATGGATGAGCCGACTTCGGCGCTTGACCCGGTTTCTACTTTAAAAGTAGAAGAACTGATCCAGGAGTTAAAGGAAAAGTATTCTATTATTATTGTCACGCATAATATGCAGCAGGCTTCGCGGATTTCTGATAAGACAGCTTTCTTCCTTAATGGAGAAGTAATCGAATATGATGACACGTATGCTATTTTTAACCATCCAAAAGATAACCGCACAGAAGACTATATTACAGGACGGTTCGGCTAAGTGCCTGATAAGCTAATCTCCTTTCCTGAAATACATGAGGGAAAAGCGCTGTTGTTAGGCAATGAAGAAAGTAAGGGCTGCCCCTTTGAGGGGCAGCCCTTACTTGGTTGTTAAAACAACAGCTATTTCTTTCATTGACATTGAGGGGTGAACCGTATGTTCACCGACTTGAAGTTTTTCCGCATAGCCATTTTCAGTTAAATAATCGTTGAATTTTCCACTGTCTTCTACTATTCCGGCTTTTTTTAGAATTCGGCCGACTTCTGAAGAGGACATGCCGGATTCAATGCGTAAGGTATAGTTTTTTTTACGGCTTGTGCTTTCTTTTTTTGCCTGTTCTGTTGCTTTCTTACCCGTATTATTTCCTGAAGTTACCTGGTTTAATTTCTGCTCAAGTTGTTCTTTTTCTTGCTTTTGCTGTGCCGCTTCTTTTGCGGTCCATACGACATATTGTTTTTTTTCAAGACTTTGGACCATTTCTTTCTCGGACAATGATGATGAACCAGCTGCTTCCCTGTAAATGAGTAAGGCAAGAGCGGAGGCAAGAAGGCCGAACGCAAAGGCTCTCATGGTTTGCTTATTCATGCTATCATCCTTTCCCTTCATTCCTATACGGGGCTAAAATCTGCCGGACTTGTGAAAGAGTCAGGGAGGATTGCCTGGAGATCTCTTCCATTTTAGCTCCTTGATAGTAGAGGGAGATGACTTGATTTTTCAAAATTTCGTTTATGCCAACAGTCGTTTCGCTAGTGGAGGCTGTTTCTTGAAAAGAGGTGGCAGGCGTTCCGATTAACAGCTCTTCTTCAAGGACTTTTATCTTTTTCTTTAATTGATAGGTCTCTTGCAAAAATTGCATAGACAAGTCTTCTACTTCTTTTTCAAGCAGGCGCGAGCGATCTTTCAGGAAAAAAGATAACAAAAGAAAGCCGATGCCTGCTACAGCCAGCCCAATGATTAGTCCATCCATTTTTATTCACCTCATTGCTTATTATAACGTGAATAAAGGTACATTCAAACCAGTTATTTATTGTGCAGGACGTCTTTGTTTCGGACTCATGAAGAATTTTTTATTACACTGCTGAATAGTAAAGTCAGACTAGCATTTATAGAAGAAAAGTGCTATTATAGAAAAGTCGTAAAGAAGATACAATTGTATTGAAAAGTTTGGAGGGAAAAAAAGATGCGCGTAAATATCACTTTAGCATGCACTGAGTGCGGTGATCGTAATTATATCTCTACTAAAAACAAGCGTAACAATCCTGATCGTCTTGAACTGAAAAAATATTGTTCTAGAGAAAAACGTGTTACTGCACACCGTGAAACAAAGTAAGCAGCGGGGATTTATTTCCTGCTGTTTTTTTGTACATAAAAAGCCGATCACCTAAAGAATGGAGGCGGACCCTTGATGAATAAACAAATGGTAAGGCAGCGAGTAAAAGAAGAACTGTCGAAGTTAGACAGGCTTGCCTATGAACAATTGTCTTTTCAAATTGCCCGTCGATTGTTTTCTTTAAAGGAATGGAAGGAAGCGAAGACAGTAGCAGTGACGGTTTCTAATGCGCCGGAAGTAGATACATGGCAAATTATTCGACAAGGCTGGCTGGAAGGAAAAAGGATGGTGGTGCCAAAGTGTATACCAGCGGAGAAAAAGTTGAACTTTTACAAGCTGACATCATTTACTGAATTAGAAATGGTTTATTTTGGTCTGTACGAACCTATTCCTTCTTGTAATCAGCTGGTAGAGCGCTCGCAGATGGATCTGATTATTGTACCGGGTCTTGCTTTTTGCCGATCTGGCAGCCGTCTCGGTTTTGGAGGGGGCTATTATGACCGCTTCCTAGCAGGATATAATGGAAGCACTGTGGCACTTGCTTTCTCTCAGCAATTGATGGAGCAACTTCCAAGAGAACCTCATGACTTACCAGTACAACAGATCATTGCGGAAGAAGAAGTCATTGTTTGTGAATCGGAAGCCAAGTAGTCTACGCTTTACATTCGCTTTTTCCATTCGTTATAGTTACTGTAAAAGAAAACGAATAAAGGCAGTGATGAAATGGGTTCTTATGAAAATAACTTGTTTTGGAAGCTGGCATATTTCCTGGTTGTAGAACAAGATTATCAAATTGTTCAAGTGGATGAAAATCGTCAGGAAATGTTATTTGAAAACTTATCTAATAAGCCGGCACAGTTTATTCGAATGATATATAGTGACCTGGACTGGGGCAGCAGAATGCGCCGTGATATAGAACAAGTAGCAGCTATGGGAGAAAGCATTAGAAAGCAGTTGGGCAAGCGGGAGCTAACAGTAGTCAATTTGTATTTATCTCTCTATCCGCCAGTTGACGAATACGAATCTTATTTAAAAGAACCCGTTTACTTTCCAAAAGGAAAACGGACAAAAGTTACATCGGTCTTGTTTGCTCAGGGACAGATGCTTGAAGCAGCAGACTCATTTAGCCGCTTATTTCCCGGAGGGTTAGAGCCCGCTTTCTTTGAGCCGGGTTCTGAGGAAGAAACCGTTGCCTATAAAAGGGCCGCTCTTGTTCATTCGGTGAAAAGGAGCGAGGAAGATAAAAAGGTCTTTCATTTTTCTACGCCGTTCTTTTCCTATATATTTATTGCCGCTCAAGTTATCGTGTTTTTTTTGTTAGAGCTAACCGGAGGCAGCACCAATTCAGAAAACCTAATCCGTTTTGGAGCGAAGTTCAACCCGCTCATTCTTGACGGAGAGTGGTGGCGTTTCTTTACTCCTATCTTTTTACATATAGGCTTCTTGCATTTGCTGATGAATACCTTTGCTTTATATTTTCTTGGAACAGCTGTAGAACAGATATATGGACGATCTCGCTTTCTTTTCATTTATTTATTTTCAGGGTTCATGGGCACGCTAGCCAGCTTTGTGATGAATTCTAATTTGTCAGCCGGTGCGAGCGGAGCCATCTTTGGCTGCTTTGGAGCTCTTCTTTACTTTGGTGTCATTTATCCGCGCCTATTTTTTCGAACAATGGGCACGAGTATCATTGTCATTATTTTAATCAATCTCATCTTTGGCTTTTCAGCATCAGGAATTGATAACGCTGGACACATTGGTGGTTTAATCGGCGGCTTTCTAGCTACTGGTGCCGTTCATTTTCCAACAAAGAAAAAGCCAATGATGCAGCTTGCTTTTCTCGCAGCAGCTTGTTTATTATCGGCGGGTGGTCTTTATTTGGGCTTTTCTGAATAAAAAGCGTGAACGGATAACAAGTTAAAGAGCGATGATTAGGCAACAGGAAAACTTAGTAAGGGAGCCGTTGATCAAGTTGAAAATGATGTGGGATGTACAGCAGCTTTTGAAGCGGTACGGTATTTTCATTTATGTTGGTGACCGTCTGGCTGACTTGGATTTGATGGAAGCAGAACTGAGGGACTTGTATGATTCCCAATTGCTAGAAGTAAGAGATTTTCAGCAGGCGCTGCTCGTTATAAGACAGGAACGTAGACTTGAAAAGGAAAAGCGCAGCCGCCAATAATCCTCGACAGAGAGGGACCTTTTGAAAAGGTTCCTTTTTTTTGCAAAAATGAAACTTTTATCCTTCATTGGTCGTATGATAAAAGGCTAGAGGATGGGGTGTCAAACTATCATTCTACAAAATCTCTATTTTCTCACGTTTGCTTTTTTGTAAAAAAAGTATTAAGATTAGCTATGATGTTTTTATAGTGGACGGTCTTTATACAAAGCAGTAATCTGTACGGTGCGTATTAAGGAGGTTATTGGATGAAAGGAACCTTACGCAACAATGTATCTTTAATCGCTGTTGTCGTTTTGTTCTTATGGATTAAAACGTATATTATCTATCAAACGAGCTTTAAAATTGAAATTGAAAATACATTGCAAGCATTTATTCTCTTTATTAACCCATTGAGCTTTATTATGCTCATTATGGGGATCAGTATGTTTTTTAAAAGTGATAAAGCTAGAAACCGTTATTTAATCATCACGAGTTTCTTGTTGACTTTCTTGCTTTATGCGAACGTAGTTTTCTATCGTTTTTTCAACGATTTTATCACTATGCCTTTATTATTTCAAACAAGCAACTTTGCTGACTTGGGCAATAGTGTGACAGAAGAGTTTAAATGGTATGATATTTTCTATTTCGCCGATCTTATCGTGCTTATGGTGATCTTAAAAGTAAAACCTAAATTAGTAAGTTTTCGTTCCATGACAAAAATGAATCGTCGGGCCTATTTTTTAGCAGCGGCCGCGATGTTCTTTTTAAATCTGGGTCTTTCTGAAATTGAACGCCCGCAGCTTTTAACAAGAACATTTGACCGTGAAATGCTGGTGAAGAATATAGGGACATTTAACTACCACATTTACGACGTCATTTTACAATCGAAGTCCTCTGCACAGCGGGCACTTGCTGATGGCAGTGAATTGGCGGATATTGAAAACTATTCAGATGCCAATTATGCCAAACCAAATGATGATTTATTCGGCGTGGCTAAAGGCAAGAATTTAATTATGGTATCTGTCGAATCCACACAAGAATTTGTGATGAATAATAAAGTAAACGGCCAGGAAATTACACCGTTTATGAATCAATTTGCCAAACAAAGCTTATACTTTAATAACTTTTACCACCAAACAGGACAAGGGAAAACCTCAGATGCTGAATTTTTAACAGAAAACTCTCTTTACCCGCTAAGCCGTGGGGCCGTTTTCTTTACCCATTCAGGCAATGAGTTTAATTCCATGGCAGAGAAGTTAGGGGAGGATGGCTATTTCTCTAATGCAATGCATGCCAATAATAAAAGCTTTTGGAATCGGGATATTATGTATAAGTCTTTAGGATATCAGCGTTTTTATGAAGCTGGAGATTATGAGATCAATGAGGACAATAGCGTGAACTGGGGAATGAAGGATGGGCCGTTTTTTGAACAGTCCGTACAGCATATGAAGGAAATGCCGAAACCATTTTATTCAAAATTGCTTACGTTAACGAACCATCATCCGTTCTATTATGACGAGGAAGACCAGTTCATTGATGAATTTACTTCCAACAGCGGTACGCTAAACCGCTATTTTGTCACTGTACGTTATACGGATGAAGCATTGAAGAAATTTGTGGAGGATTTAAAGGCTTCCGGGCTTTATGAAAACTCCGTTATTGTTCTTTACGGTGACCACTATGGGATCTCTGAAAATCACAATGAAGCAATGAGCCAGTACTTAGGAAAAGAAGTTACGCCATTTGTTTCAACACAGCTGCAGAAAGTGCCATTCATGATTCACATTCCTGGTGTGAAAGGAAGAGTGATTGATAAGGTAGGCGGCCAAATTGATGTTCGTCCAACACTTCTGCACTTGCTTGGAATCGAAACAAAGGATGATTTGCAGTTTGGACAAGATTTATTGTCTGAGGACCATGAAAATCTCGCTGTGTTCCGTGATGGCCGGTTTGTAACGAAAGATTATGTCTACGCAGACAATAAATGTTGGGATAAAGCAACGGAACAGCCAACTGACAAAAACTACTGCACGCCATATATAGAAAAAGCGGCAACCGAATTGAATTATTCTGACCGAATCATTTATGGTGATCTGCTTCGTTTCTATGACCCGAATTCAGCTAAAAAGTAAGATAAATTAAAAAACCCTGCCGACAACCGCCAGGGTTTTTTTATCTGGGATGACTATCAAGGAAAGGGATTAAAGGAAATAAAAAATCCTCTGCTGTAAAAAAACAGGAGAGGATTTCGTCTAAAGAGTGAATTAAGCAGCAGGATACCCTTGATGGATAAGTGTCATGATTGTAAACCATCCGAATACTCCTAGAGTGCCGAGTCCAAAAATAATGCCTAAAAGGTTTTTGTTTTTTAAAGCGTTTACTGTGCTGAACAAGGCAAGAAGAGTTATGAGAGTAAAGATAATCACTAAGCCGTACATAAGTCAAACTCCTTTCCTGGATCACTTGATAATGATCGACTAAAGATAATTATGTAAAATCAGTACATATTCATCACTATTCTATAGTTTTTTTTAATGTTTGTCGAGTTGAAAAATCATAGTTCTTTAAAAAGACACGATTCGCTGGTACGATAAGGATAGTCATAAGGAAAGGCGGGAGAAAGTAGCATGAACTGGACACAATTGCCGTTAGGCGCACTGCAAACTAATTGTTATATATTATCTAATGAAGAGAGGGAGTGTATTGTATTTGATCCCGGAGCAGAGGGAGAGAAGTTGGTTGAATGGTTAAATCAAAATCATTTAAAGCCCCTTGCTATTTTGCTTACACATGCCCATTTTGATCATATTGGGGCAGTTGAGCAGGTGAGGAAGGCGTTTGATATTCCTGTTTATTTACATAAAGAAGAAGCAGAATGGCTAACTAATCCGGATTTAAACGGTTCTGCCCGTTTTCAATTGGGGAAAGTTAGCGGTCAGCCAGCTGATCATCTTCTAACAGATGAGAAGTCATTAACAGTAGGCCCGTTTTCTTTTCAGCTGTTTCACACACCTGGCCACTCGCCGGGGAGTGTCTCTTATTTTTTTGATGAAGGAAACGCTGTATTCGCCGGGGATACGTTATTCATGGGAAGCATTGGACGGACGGATTTACCGGGCGGGAACCACGAGCAGCTAATTCACAGTATTCATAATCATTTATTGACATTGCCAGAAGAAGTGATTGTACTGCCTGGCCACGGACCAGCAACGATGATTGGTGATGAAATGGAGCGCAATCCGTTTTTAAACGGCTTCTAAAAAAAGTGAAGGCTGTCTTACGCCGGCCGGACCTTCTTCTCTTGAATGGAGAAACAGGTTTGTGCCCTAGTTTGGACAGCCTTTTTGATATTGGGCAAAATAAAAAAACCGGTCATTATAGACCGGCTGACAGAACCATGAATTAATGGCCTGCTCCAGGAGTTACCATAAAGGTAGTCCAGTAAGTGTATCCACAGAAGAATACAGTTAAGTATGCTGCAAAAAGGTACACGTACATACGTTCAGTTAAATTTAAATAGCCTACAATTAAGAAGAATCCGGTCTGGCCAAGGAATAGTAAAGCCGTTTTATGCATATCGCCAAGATAGAACATGACAGCAAAGATTCCAGTCCAGAATGCTAATACGCGAAACATGCGGTCCATTATGTATCCCTCCTTTATTCGTCACTCCATCAATATCTTATTATAATGGAATGAAGATAGTATTGTAAACATACTTTCAGTCACTTTGTGAAGATTGCGTGATATCTCTATCTTATGGTGCCGTTTATTTTGTATTTTACTCTAACCCCGTCACTCGCCAGTAATAAATAGCTTTCAGTAAAATTAAAAAAGCAGGAGGGGTTTTTCGAATGTTGTCGAATATGGTTAATGAACGAGAATGAAAGGTGGTGAAATAAAAAGAAATGGTTATTGAAGAAGCTGTCGAAAATCTTTTGCAGGAGGCCCTTGCTCTCCGTTCGACGGATATCCACTTTATCCCCCGTAAGCACGGTTACTTCGTCCAAATCCGCTCCCAAGGCGAGCTTATTCCTCATAGTCAGTTCTCCATACGTGAAGGGGAAAGACTGATTTCCCATTTTAAGTTTATGGCCTCGATGGACATCGGAGAAAAAAGAAAGCCGCAAAGAGACCAAAAAGCTTGAAATTTCAAGCTTTTTGGTCTCTTTGCGCATCTCTACTTTACCCACTGCCCTTTCAAAAGAAAGCCTCGTCATTCGCCTTCTTCCTCAACAGGAGGTACCCGACCTGCTTCAACTTTCTCTGTTTCCAAATTCTTCTAGAAAACTGCTTGCTCTTTTAGCGCATTCTCATGGATTAATTATTTTTACCGGCCCGACCGGCAGCGGTAAAACGACTACCCTTTACTCTTTGATCCAGCACAGTGCTAGCGAGCATGGCCGCAACGTCATTACTCTTGAAGACCCTGTGGAAAAACAAAATGATCAGTGGTTGCAAGTGCAAGTGAATGAAAAAGCAGGAGTAACTTACTCAACGGGATTAAAAGCTATTTTAAGACATGATCCTGACGTGATTATGGTAGGAGAAATTCGTGATGAAGAAACGGCCAGAATTGCTATCCGTGCTTCACTTACAGGCCATCTCGTTTTGACTACCTTGCATACGCGCGATGCAAAAGGAGCAGTGTTCCGACTGCTTGAATTTGGTTTAAAATGGCATGAAATTCAGCAAACGCTGATCGGTGTAACAGCCCAGCGTCTTGTTAATCTTCTGTGCCCAGCATGCGGAACCAACTGCTCTCTGCACTGTGTTTCGGAAAAACAACGAAAACAGGCTACTGTGTATGAAATATTGAGCGGATCGGATCTGCAGGCTGTATTAAATGAAGCAAAAGGAGAGCCGAGCTTTTACCACTATCCATTATTAAAACACTTATTAAGAAAGGGGATCGCTCTTGGATATCTCTCTCAAACTGAATATGATCGCTGGGTATTGGAGGAAAAGAAAAGCGGGGAAGTATCAAGGGGAATTCATTCTTAGATTGGGAGAGATGTTGAACCAAGGGTTTACGATGAGTCAGGCCCTTGAATTTTTGTTGATGAATTTTGACCGCAATCATCACAAATCAATTCAGAAAATCCGTTCTGAGTTAAATGACGGGACATCTTTAAATGAGATTCTTCACATGCTTAACTTTCCATCAATGATTTGTCTGCAAGTGTACTTTGCCGAAAAACACGGTCGTTTGCCGGAAACGCTAATATATGCGGGGGAGCACTGGAAAAAGACCGAAGAGGCAAAGGAAAAGCTAGCGAAGCTTCTTCAGTACCCGATATTCTTGTTGTTTCTTTTATTTATGCTGTTGCTTCTTTTAAATCAATTTTTAATGCCGCGATTTGAAGAGCTGTACGCTGCTCTCAGCTTTGCCCCGAGCGGAAGTACCCTCTTGCTTATTGCTTTTTTGCAACAGGGCCCCTCCTTCATTCTACTAGCTGCTGCTGGTTTGGCAGTTGCTTCTCTATCTTTCTTTTTTCATTATCAAAGACAAACTCCTCGAAGTAAAATTAATTGGATGGTGAATATCCCAGTTGCCTCTACTTATTTCACTTTATTTCTTACCCGTTTATTCGCTAAAGAAGTTTCTTATTTGCTACAAAGCGGCTTTGCTGTTAATGAAGTGCTGCTGATTTTACAAGAGCAGACCATGCATCCGATACTAAGACAGGTTGCTTTAGAAATGAATCTTCATTTAGTGACTGGACAGTCCCTTGCTGAGTCAGCGGAGCAAGTCTCAGGTTTTGTTCCCGAACTGCCCCGTATTCTCCGACATGGGGAAACGAATGGGCGGTTAGCTCAAGAGTTGCTCTTATTTAGCCAGTTTTGCGATGTGCTCATCGAGAAAAAGATAAAAAGAGGACTAGCCGTTTTGCAGCCAGCTATCTTTTTGTTTGTCGGCCTCGTAGTTGTCGCCATTTACTTGTCAGTGATGCTGCCTATGTTTCAAATGATGGGTTCTATTTAAAGAGGGAGGATGAGCCGGTGAAAATAAATCGCCTAGTAAAAAATGAATCAGGGTTTACGTTAATTGAAATGATGATTGTTTTATTAGTCATTTCAGTATTGTTATTTATCGCTATTCCAAATGTAGCAAAACAGAGCCGCAATATTAATAGCAAAGGATGTACAGCATTTAAACATATGGTGCAAGGACAGGTGCAGGCTTACCGGATTGATTTAAAGAAATTTCCATCATCCGTCGGGGATATGGTAGAGAGCGGTTATTTAAGAAGCGATGAAACAGCTTGTCCAAATGGAGACCAATTAAAGATTGGAGCCGATGGAGAGGTATCAATTGTTAAATAAAATAGAACGGTGCGCAAGATCAGATGAGGGCTTTACCCTTGTTGAAACGATGGTCATTCTTACAGTTATAGTCGTTTTACTATCGGTAGCTGTGCTTCCTTTTCCAAGGGTAGCTGCTGACTTTGAAAAACAACAATTTCTCAATCAACTGCAGGCAGACCTGTTTCTCGCTCAGTCGTATGCTATTGCCAAGCAAGAGGTAGTGGAAGTGAGGTTTATTTATACGGAAAATCGCTATACCATTCGGCCGCTGACTGCTCCTACGAACTTGCTTGTTCAAAGGAGCATGCCTGATACTATTCGATATGTGGATGGATCGTTAGCCAAATTATCTTTTTTGCCGAATGGAAATACGAGCAGCTTCGGCACCGTTCATTTTGAATACCTTGATCGTCACATTTCGTTGATTTTTCAAATTGGCAAGGGGAGATTTTATGTTAAAGAACAATGAAGGGGGCTTTACACTTGCAGAAAGCCTACTATCTTTAATGGTCATAGCCATGCTAGCCGCTTTTATACTGCCATTGATGGGGCAAATGACAGGACAATCCAAAGCCCTTTGGGAGAGGCAAAAGGGGATGAGGCTTTTATATGAAGAGGGGGCAAAGCAAATGATTGAAGGAGAAGACTTTCACGTGGTCTATGAGAGAGAGGGAGAGAAATATGATATTTCCTGGGAAACGAGCATTGGATCAGCTTGTTTTGAAGTATCGGGAGAAGTCTACTGTATTAAGAAACAATAGGGGGTTTACAATCGTAGAGTCTTTGTTCGTTTTACTCATCTTTATCAGTATTGCTGCTCTCTTCCCACTTATATACGGAGCAGTATATCAGACAGAAGAACAGCTTAAGCCGGAAAGAAGGGCAGAGTGGGAGCTGTTTGTACTGCAGCTTAGAAAGGAAATAAATGTTTCCCATTCTCTTCAAATAAGCGCGCAAAAACTGACATTTATTCAAGGAACAGATGTTATTTCAATTGAAAAATATAATGATGGCGTAAGAAGAAGAGTGGGTGGCAGAGGGCATGAGATGATTCTTCAGCAAGCTTCATCCATACAATTTTATCCATGTGGTTCACTGTTGTGCGCGGAGGCAGGCTTTAAAAATGGTGAGAAAGAAAAGGCACAATTTCATATATTTACAGGAGAGGCTATATGAAAGGTGTAATCACCAATGAAAAGGGAGTCATTCTTCCTTATACACTTCTACTTTTCACTATTGTTTGCACAGCTGCCATTTTCGGAACGGGTATTTTTGTGAGCAAGCAGAAGACAGCTTTGTTTTTGACAGATTATTATGAAACAAAAGTGATAGAATCAATGACCCTTCAGGAAATTCTTCCCTTGTTGGAACAAGGAACCTCCCTGTCCGGCGAGTATCGTACAAATCGCGGAAAAGTCGTTTATGCCGCTCAGCCCAACGAGGGAGAAGAACTAGTAGTGGTTCATTTAAAGACCAATAAACCGGATTCCCGCTTTTCAACAAAAGTTATTTACAGCATGACCGAGAGACGGATTATCCAATGGGTTGAATAAACAGCGTTTAAAATAAGGAAAAACTGGAAAAAATGACACCGACTACAGGAGGCGGTGTATATGAGCGACTATGTAAGATATTTTGTAGAAACGTTTCTCGGTTATTTTAGTGAACCGAAAAAAGTAAGGAAAGAAAAGCGACGCCAAAAGCGGGCTGGCCGTGCCAACTTTTCTTTTAGATGGTTCGGCCTGCTTCCATTAGCGCTGCGCCAGCTCTTTCATAAAAAGTGATGGCCAGCGCTTTTTATCTATGAGTGCAAATAGATTACACCGCCATTAATAATATCTACATGAATCTTCGGAGAATACTGTTTTTCCAATGCGGCCTTTTCAATAAAATAAGCTTCGGGCTTCTCCTCATCTTCATAAAAATAATCAAGTAAGACCAAATCCTCTTCCCATTCTTTCTTAGCTTTTACTGCCCAATCATGAGTTTCTTTTTCAAGTCGGGATGTCAAAAAACGTTGAAGCCTTTTGACGCCGCTTTTCGGCTTGATTAAAGGAGTGATGGTAAAAGAAAAGTCAGGGATTTTTGATACTAATAGCTTCCGATTGAGTACATTCATAAATTCTTCTTGAATTGCTCCATTAATTAAATTGAGGCCCAGTGAATGAAAGATATCTTTTTTGTGATTTGCTTCATAGGAGACCTTTATATTAACTAAGAGCCAGGGCTGAAGCGGCTGCTGGCTGCCAGACTCTCTCTGTTCGTAAAGTCGGATGAAACTTGTATGTTTCTTTGCTGATTCAAAAATTTGCTGTAAGCGCGGTGTACCGAAATGCACGCTCTCTCCTTCAATATTCGGAGGCGCTTTTGCCTGATCGGTAATCAGTGTTAACGAAAGTGGTTCTGCCTTCATTCCAGTTTTTTCGGCATAATGCCAGTAAAAGGGCCGGTTCATTAGTTCCTTATCAATCTCAGGAGTCAGCTTTACACAGAGGGCTCCTTCTGTTTCTTGTAAAAATGTGCATTCAGCTGCTCTAAAATAATTTTCAAGAAATAGATGAATTTCGTTTTTCACTAAATGATTCCTCCTCTTCATGCCACTCGTTAGCCAGATCAATGACAGCTTCAAGGTTTTTCATCTTGACGCGCAGCTCTCCTTCCGTTCTTGAGTTTTGAAAAATATCAGCCAAGTGTTCCTGCATATTGGGAATGTCCATTTTCTCTAAAATATCATCTAATTGTCCGACAGCTTGTTCAAATAAATGGATTTTTTCATAAAGAAGCTGCAGAATTCTGTCTTCAATCGTATCTTCAGTGCTGAAATTGTAAATGCGTACATCTTTCGTTTGCCCGAAACGATGAACACGGCCAATTCTTTGTTCAAGGCGCATCGGATTCCAGGGAAGGTCAAAGTTAATGACATGGTGACAAAACTGCAGGTTTAATCCTTCTCCGCCAGCTTCTGTAGCAATTAAGACTTGTGCCTGCTTTTCAAAAAGTTGTTTCATCCAATCTTTTTTCCCGCGCTTAAAGCCACCACGAAAAGGAACGGACGAAATGCCGTTTTGTTTAAAGAACCATTGCAAATATAATTGAGTGGCTCGATATTCAGTAAAGATAATGACTTTATCATTAATAGATTGAACGAGTTCAAGCGCTTTTTCCGCTTTTGAGTTTCGTGTTACATTTTGTATGTGGGACAAAACGTTTTGGAAACTCTCCGGAAAATCAAGATTATCTCCGTACAGCTTTCTAGCCATGTTCTTCAAGGTAAAAAAGACTGCCTCTTTGCTGCTGCAAGCTTCCCGTTGCAAAGTAAGCAAAGAAAAGGAAGATCGTACATCGTCAGGCTGGCTGCGAACGAAATACTCAAGAGCCTGATAGAGGGAACGTTCTTCTTCTGTGAACGTTACTTTTACTGATTCTACTTTTCTCGCTGTCCATTCCACCCCTGTATCCTGCCGGCGGTTACGAATCATCACTTTATTCATTAGCTTGATTAAATGATGATGATTTTGTACCTGGCGGTCGCCCTTTTTAAACCGCTCTGTAAATTGTCCTTCGCTACCAAGATGGCCGGGCTTTAATAATGAAACAAGATGAAACATTTCATCAAGACGGTTTTGAATAGGTGTTGCCGTTAAAAGCAGGCAAAACTTCTTTTTTAAATGACGGACAAACTGATAGTTTTTGGTTTTATGGTTTTTTAATTTATGAGCCTCATCGATAATGACTAAATCATAGTCTTGTTCATAGATCTTTTCTTTGTGAGGGCTTCGCTTCGCCGTGTCGATAGACGAGATGACGATGTCATGCTGATCCCACGCATAAAATTTTTTCTGAGCGATAGCAGGAATATAAAACTTACTATTTAATTCATTGGCCCATTGGGAGACAAGAGAAGCTGGAGCTAAAATTAACACTTTTTTCACGAGGCCACGGATCAAGTATTCTTTTAATACCAATCCGGCTTCAATCGTTTTTCCCAGCCCTACTTCGTCCGCTAAAATCGCTTTTCCATTCATTTCTTCCACTACTCTTCTAGCTGCTTCAAGCTGATGGGGCAAGGCCGTAAGCTCTGGTAAAAAGCTAGGGGCTAACAATCCTTCAAAATTCGGCACCATCATTCGTGTTTCCATGTTTACAGTTGATTGAAAGAGCGGCCAATTGCCCCACGGCCCGTCTTGTTCTATTCTTTTCTCTAATTCTTCTTCCCAGGCGTGATTAAAATAGATTTCCACATTCATTTGAAAAACTCCTTTATAAAATATGTTGCCGAAACCTTACCTTTAATGGTAGGATGTAATTGAACAAAATATTATGTCATTTTACAAAAAAGCGAACATTCTTGATTCGTATGAATCAGATGTTCATAGTATGCCCATTTATTAATTAAATATAGCGAATGAAGGCGAGGGGAGAGACTGTTCATACAGCGCCGAAGGAGCAAACAAGCTTTTTGTGAATCTCTCAGGCAAAAGAACTCTTGCTGGACGCGACTCTGGAGAGCGTTTCGTAACGAAACCACCAAAGAAGACAGCCTGTTCATCAGGTTAAACTTTCAGGTTCAAGGACAGAGAACAACTTTTATAAGCTGTTCTCTGTCTTTTTTTATGCAAAAATAATGGGCTGAACCGTGAGAATGACAATGAGAGAGGGGTAGGGAAATGGGAGAGTTAAAGCGCACGCCATTGTTTGAATGGTATAAGCAGTCTGGAGCAAAAACAATTGACTTTGGAGGATGGGAGCTGCCTGTTCAGTTCTCAAGCATTAAGGAAGAACATGAAGCTGTCCGGACAAAAGCAGGACTTTTTGACGTTTCCCACATGGGCGAGGTTACTGTAAAAGGAGAAGGCGCATTGGCTTTCCTCCAAAAGATGATGACGAATGATTTGTCAAAGCTGCAGCCGAACCAAGCGATGTATACAATTATGTGCAATGAAAAAGGCGGAGCTGTTGATGATTTGCTTGTTTACATGCTTGCTGAAGAAAATTACCTGCTTGTTGTCAATGCTGCTAACACAGATAAGGATTTTGCCTGGCTAAAGAAGCATCAGGTAGGAGACGTGCAAATCGAAAATGTATCAAAAGACTGGGCACAGCTTGCCATCCAAGGGCCAGCCGCAGAAGGAATCTTGCAAAAGCTTGTACCTGACTTGGATTTGGGCGAAATCAGGCCTTTTAAATTCCGTCAAGAAGTCAGAATCAATGGGGTGCCTGCTCTGGTGTCACGCACTGGTTACACGGGAGAAGACGGCTTTGAAATTTACAGTCGCAGTGAGGAGGCCCCTAAGCTGTGGCAGGATCTTCTAGAAGCAGGTGAAGAAGATGGGCTTCTTCCATGTGGTCTTGGTGCCCGTGATACTTTGCGGTTTGAAGCAAATCTAGCGCTGTACGGTCAAGAACTGGCAGAAGACATTTCTCCAATTGAAGCGGGCTTAGGCTTTGCTGTGAAAACAAATAAAGATGATTTTATCGGGCTGGAAGTTCTAAAGGAGCAGAAAGAAAATGATCCGGAGCGAAAACTGATTGGTCTTGAAATGATTGACCGGGGGATTCCGCGCCATGGATATGCTGTTTTTTCAGGCGAAGAACAAGTTGGTCATGTGACAACCGGTACTCAGTCGCCGACTTTAAAGAAAAATATCGGGCTCGCTTTAGTAAAAGCAGAATGTGCTGTACCTGGTGAAGAACTGCTGGTGGAAGTCCGCGGTAAGAAGCTGGCAGCTAAAACTGTAAAACCGCCATTCTATAAACGTTCAAAATAAAAGAAGAGGGAAGGGAAAACATTATGAAGCATCGTTACTTGCCGATGACAGAAACGGACAAAAAGGAAATGCTTGCAGCAGTGGGTGTCCAAACAATAGACGAATTGTTTGCGGATATTCCTGAAAAAGTACGCTTTCAAGGATTATATGATATTAAGAAAGCGAAAGCGGAACCAGCACTCAAAAAAGAATTAAGCTCACTGGCAGCAAAGAATATAAATGCCAAGCAATATGCTTCCTTTTTAGGAGCGGGCGTATATGATCATTATACCCCTTCTATCGTGGATCATGTAATTTCCCGTTCGGAGTTTTACACAGCGTATACACCGTACCAGCCGGAAATCTCCCAAGGAGAGCTGCAGGCGATCTTTGAGTTCCAAACAATGATTTGTGAATTGACAGGTATGGATGTGGCCAACTCTTCTATGTATGACGGAGGTACAGCGTTGGCGGAAGCGGCTATGCTAAGTGCGGGCCGGACGAAAAGAAAGAAAGTGCTCGTGTCAGAAACCGTTCATCCAGAGTCGCGCGATGTGTTAAAAACATATGCTAAAGGCCAAAACATTGAGGTAGTCGTTATCCCTCATAAAAATGGCGTAACAGATATTGAGCAATTAAATACATTGGTGGATAACGATACAGCAGCTGTTATTGTTCAATATCCTAACTTCTTTGGAGCTATTGAATCACTTTCTGAAGTGGAAAAAGCAGCTCATAGCGCAAAAGCAATGTTTGTCGTTTCTTCTAACCCGCTTGCTCTCGGTGCGTTGACGCCTCCTGGAAAGCTTGGAGCGGACATAGTGGTCGGCGATGCGCAGCCATTCGGCATTCCAGCTCAATTTGGCGGGCCGCACTGCGGATATTTTGCGGTGACGAAAAAGCTGATGCGTAAAGTTCCGGGTCGCCTCGTTGGCCAGACGCATGATGACCAAGGACAACGCGGCTTTGTATTGACGCTTCAAGCACGCGAGCAGCATATTCGCCGTGACAAAGCGACTTCCAATATTTGTTCCAATCAGGCGCTTAATGCTCTTGCGGCCAGTGTAGCAATGACAGCTTTAGGCAAAAAAGGGGTACGAGAAATAGCGGTACAAAACTTGCAAAAAGCATTTTTCGCGAGAGAAACATTAAAGCAGCACGGCGTAGACATTGTATTTGACGGGCCTGTATTTAATGAGTTTGTGGTCCGCCTGAATAAGCCAGTAAAAGAAGTAAATCAAAAGCTGCTCGAAAAAGGCATTATCGGCGGCTATGATCTTGGCCTTACTTATGAGGGACTGGAGAACTGCATGCTTGTTGCTGTGACAGAAATGCGGACAAAAGAAGAAATTGAACTCTTTGCAAAAGAATTGGGGGATAGCCATGAATAAGAAGGACCAGGAGCTTATTTTTGAATTGTCTCAGCCGGGGCGGATTGGCTATAGTCTGCCTGAGTTGGATGTACCAGAAAAAGATTTATCTACCCTTTTGCCGGCAGGATACTTGCGGGAAGAAGAGCCGGAACTTCCAGAGGTTTCTGAACTGGATATTATGCGTCATTACACAGCACTTTCAAATAGAAATCATGGAGTGGACTCCGGATTTTATCCGCTCGGTTCTTGCACGATGAAATACAATCCAAAAATCAATGAAGACGTTGCTCGTTTGGATGGCTTTGCCCACATTCATCCGCTTCAGCAAGAAGAGACGGTGCAGGGGGCGATGGAGCTGCTGTATGATCTTCAAGAACACTTAAAAGAAATTACGGGCATGGATGAAGTGACACTTCAACCAGCAGCTGGAGCTCAGGGTGAGTGGACGGGATTAATGATGATCCGTGCTTTCCATGAAGAAAATGGAGAGTTTAACCGTACGAAGGTCATTGTGCCTGATTCTGCTCATGGCACAAACCCGGCTTCTGCAACAGTTGCCGGGTTTGAAACAGTGACGGTAAAATCAGGAGAAGACGGTTTGGTTGACTTAGAGGATTTAAGACGGGTAGCTGATGAAACAACAGCCGCGCTCATGCTGACAAATCCGAATACGCTCGGCTTGTTTGAAGAGAATATTTTGGAAATTGCAGAGATTATTCATGGCGTCGGCGGCAAGGTGTATTATGATGGTGCTAACTTAAATGCGGTGATGTCAAAAGCTCGGCCTGGGGACATGGGATTTGATGTCGTTCACTTAAATCTTCATAAAACATTTACCGGTCCTCATGGCGGTGGCGGTCCGGGTTCCGGTCCTGTCGGTGTCAAGAAGGACTTAATTCCTTATTTGCCGAAGCCAGTGCTGGTTAAAGAAGAAGGAGTCTATCGTTTTGACTATAATCGTCCGCAGTCTATTGGCCGCGTGAAGCCTTTTTACGGCAACTTCGGAATCAACGTTCGTGCTTACACGTATATCCGCTCAATGGGGCCAGACGGCTTAAAAGCAGTAACAGAATATGCCGTGTTAAATGCCAACTATATGATGCGCAGGCTTGCTCCTTACTTTGATCTACCATTTGATCGTCATTGCAAGCATGAGTTTGTATTGAGTGGCAAGCGCCAGAAAAAACTCGGTGTGCGCACGCTTGATATCGCTAAGCGTCTGCTTGATTTTGGCTTCCATCCGCCAACAATCTACTTCCCGTTAAATGTGGAAGAATGTATGATGATTGAACCGACAGAAACAGAGTCAAAAGAAACACTTGATGCGTTTATTGACGTCATGATCCAAATTGCGAAGGAAGTTGAAGACAACCCGGAAATCGTTCAGGAAGCACCGCATACAACGGTAATTGGCAGGCTTGATGAAACGGCCGCCGCTCGTAAGCCGGTTCTTCGCTACGAAAGAGAGCTGCAGAACGTTTAATTTAATAGAAAAAACTGCCTCTTTGAGGCAGTTTCAGACTGTAGACAAACTCAATGAAATTCTAGAGTTTGTCTACAGTCCTTTTTATTTTGCTTGTGAATGGGGGCT